>JANMWF010000231.1:0-28283 GCA_031393845.1 Nitrosomonadales bacterium
CCCTGGAAATTGCTAGCAAGAGAAATGGCGGGACGGGCACGCTGCGGCTCGGCGGCGGTAATCAATGCGGCGGCATCGGCCAGCGGCGACACCTGCACCTGCCCGCTATCCAGCCGCAGGCGATAGGCACTCACGCCGTCAGCGTCAGAAACAGACCACGTGCCATCGCCGCCTTGCACTACCACCGGCCCCGCCCGCAACAGCACGCCCTGCGCCTGCAAGGCATCGTGCAGCGACGGTGTAAAGCTGCGTATTTGCAACGCGGTGACGATGGCCGCTGTCGCGGTGAAGCCGAACAACGGCGCGGCTGTGAGCGGCAAAACATGCGTGAGTGGACGTTCCGCAAGTCGCGGCCGAAACCTTGGTGGTACGGCCTGCAAGGGCGGACGCTTGCAACTCAATATATCGTTCTTGGATACGAGAGTGAGTTGTGAGGCTGACACAACACCCAAATCCTCGCCAGTAAGGGTACGGCCATGGTCGGCCAGCACGATATTGCCGTAGGCCGCGCTCACCTCACTGAGATAAGTCGCGCCGTGATCCAAGTCAGTGATGGTCGACAAGCATAATGGAAACGGCAGTGCGTCCTGTTCTGCCCAGCGGATCTCGGTGACATCCAGCGGATTATTGTTGGGTACTGGCAGGAACAAACCACCGCAGGGGTCGCTATCCAAACGCACGTCGGTGAGACGCACCGCCCAGCGATGCGCGCGGTCTGCATCTGCGGCATATCCGGTGCGTGGGCCGAATTCTTCCGCGAACACCAGCACGTCACCTGCCTTAAGGTTGGGATAGTGTCCGTTGAGCGTCGCGCGCATCGCACCCTTGGGCAAACAACATTCGCGCTCGCCCCAAGTGTACAAACCGATGCGTGCGTGATCCTGATAAAGCAGGGTATCTTCCACCGTCTCGAACACCAGCGCACCGTTTTCCAAGGCATCGCGCAGCTGGTCGCCAGACGGGGCGATGCGTTCTGGCGTGTTGGGCACGCGCGTGAGCAACGGAGTGCCGCGTGGAATATTTACACCGTCATCGTTAACGAATAGCTGCACCCACACGCGGGCATTGCAGCCCTCGTGCACCCTATAATCCACCAGCCGCGCATGGCGGCGCAGCGAGATGCGCTTGCGCGCGGTAGCGAGATAAGCTTCGGTGGCGACGGCGTCTTGTTGATAGGAAAGTTGATCGCCCACATAGGCCAGCATTTCCACCAGGGTTACGCCGATATCGGCGGCGTTGCGGCTGGACCAGTCAGGCATGAGCACGCTCATGCGGTCCAGCATCAGGCTGCGGAAGCTGGCGTAATCCTTGGCGAGATAATCGAGGCGCAGATTCGTCGCCGGCGGCGTAGGACAGGGGGTAACACTGGCGCAATCGAAATCCGATTCGCACTGCACCTTGAATGAGAACTGAACCTCGCTCAGGCGCGGATCAAAACCAGCCGGCGGCGTGTCGCTGCCGGGGCCGCTCAGCAGCCGTAGCGTATACAGCGAAAAGTCACCGTAAATCTTGGTGCGGATCACCATAAACTTATCGAGAGGCACGAGGCCGTCGACCAGGCCGGGCGGCTCACTGGCGGGCAGCGCATTAGTGATCGCGACCCACTCGATGTCCACGCTCTTGATGCGTTCGCCGCCCTCGATACAGAAGTTATCCTTGCCAAGAATGGCAGGCACAGCACGCAGGAATTTCACGAACAGCGTGAGCTGGCGTGTGGAGTCTCCGGGAATACCGCTGTCATGCACCTCCAGATATTCCAGGCCATTGAGGGTGCCATTTAACTTCACTACTTCGCGGCGGCGCTGGTCACAGCAGTAGTATTTCATGAGCCGCCTCCCGGCGCGCTGATCTGCGCCACGCCGCGAGTTTGCGTGCGGCGTTCTACGTATTGCACGGTGATGAGCAAGGCGCCGTCCTGCGCCTGTACATCGACGGTGTCGACGGTGATGACATCGCTCAGCCATTGCTGCAAAGCGCCTTGAATCAGGAACTGCGTGGTCGCCGCCACTTCAGGGCTGGCGGCGGCGAACACCAATTGCATCACACCGCTGCCAAAGTTTGGCCGCATTACGCGTTCGCCCGGCGAAGTGAGCAACACCTGCTCGATGAGGTCGCGAATGGTGCCGGACTCGTCCGTCTGCGCGGTGCGACCGCGGCCGTCGAATTGGAAGGGATAGTCGATCTGGCGCATAAGTACCTCTAAAAATTCAGAGTTCGCCCAAATGCAAGGCGCAGCAGTTGGGATGAAGTATGGGTTTTTAGAGGTGCTTTCATGTCGCGAGCACCCTGGGTTGCACTACCAGCGGCAACAAGCCGGTGCCGGTAGGCACACACACCGCCTGCCCCGTTTGTATCAGCACCGGCACACCGCCAGCCAGCACCCGCACTGCGCCCACCACCCACTGCGCGGTGACGCAGGGCGGGTTGGGCGTGCCGGTGAGGGCGCAGCCGGTAATCGCATAGGGCGTGGTCAGTGTGGTAACCGGCTGGCCGCTCAGCAGCACTCGCGGAAATGGCGTGAGCGGTGTCGCCGGTCCTGCGTGCATGCAGGTTACCGTGGCGCCAAGATGAAGGACAGGGGCGGGCATAGTGTCGTTACTCCTTCATATCACCGTAAGTGCCCCGAGATTGATGTCCACCGTCGGCCCGGTGAGATTAATCACCGCGCCCTTACCGTTGGAGATCATGATGCCGATGTCGGTCACCGAGATCATGGCACCGGTCGCGGTCTGCAGCTGGATGCCACCGGTGGGGCCGGGTACGTCGCTGATAACCAGGCCATTCTTGAGCGGAGTCTGCAGCGTGATGCCAGGCATTGCGGGCGGCACCATACGTGATAGCACCGGCAGCTCTGCGGCACTGCCCCAGAAACAGCCGACCCATATCGGATAATCCGGATTACCCTGTTCGAACTCTACCCACACGCCGCTACCGATGATAGGCAACGCAAACATGCCCATATTGATCCCGGCCAGCGGCACGCAGGGCATCGCCCAGGTTGTGGGAATAAGCCCCGCCACATCAGGCACCTGTACCTGCAATCGTCCCATCTGCATCGGGTCTATATTGTTGAGCACCATACCGCGGTACTTGCCGAAGAAATTGCCGCTATCGCTCATACGGGAACCCTTGGTGTGATTGAAACCAGACCGTTACGCGTCAAGTTAAAACTTTGCTTGAACTCCCCGCGCTTAAGCGTACTGGTGACACTTTTTACGAAATAAAGGCCATCGTAGGCGATGCCTGCGCCACGCACACCGACCAGTTGCCTCGCTTTCAGTGGTCGACCGTAGCGCAGTACATTGATGCTGCCATTGGCGCTGACTGAATCCTGCGACTTCTTCGCTTCATTGAGCCCTCTTAAAATCGCCTGCATCGGGTTCATCTTTGCCGTGTCCTTCAGTATCTTGATATTGCTGATCGATGTGGAAAGCAATCCCAGCGGTGGTTGCAGCGGATTGATGTTGGGGATCGGGATCGGGATCGGGATGCGCGTGAGTTGGTTCTGGATAAACACGACCGGCAGCACGCCCTTGGTCGGGTCGAACGAGAAACTCATATTTTCGACGTTGGTTAGCGCATCCATATCCACGTTGAGTGCCGGTTGCGGCATGCCCACTTTAATCTCGGGCCCGAAATAGGCGATATTGGTACCCGCCACCGGCCCTGGTTCGATGTAAAAAATGTAGCCGGCCTCTTCAGCGAGCTGCTGAATGTATTGAAGGTCGGTACCCCTATGGGCGGGAATCTTGTCCACCGGAATGGGGACATCGGGAAACAATACTGGAATAATCAACGGTATCAGGCCGAAGGCCGCATACTTGGCGCAAATCAGCGCTACGCGCGCCTCAATCGGCATTGCAGGGTAAGGTAAGCCGCTGAAATCGAACATGTTCATGACCTTGGTCAGATCCTCCCCGGTGACCGTTACCGTGCCCGGAGAGCCGTTGCTTCCTGCATGCACTTCTACATTCGTCATTACTCCGTCAAACAATGGCTGTGGCGTACCGTTGAGGGTGATGATCAGCATGACGCGCAGCGGCGGCGTAGCAGGGCCGCTGTTCATCGCGCCGGCGATAATGAAAAACGTGTTCAATTCCGACTTGCTGCTGAACTGTAAACTCATCTGAAAGCCGCTCGCCGAACCTGCCGCAGTAGTGACCTGCACGCTGTCGAGCGCATTCATCACCATCTGCGGCACCGGCACCGGCACGATGGGGCCGATCATCAGCGTGAGATGTATCCCCTTAGCCAGCATTAATTACTCCCTGAACGCCTTCAGGCAAGGTGATGCGCAGTCGCTTGCCCGCAGTCTCCGTCAACTCATCCGGGCGTATGGCGCCGTTGGCATCGCAGATGCGCCAGTACTGCGACGGATCGCCGATATAGCGCGCAGCAAGATTGTCCAGCCGGTCGCCCGCAGTGACCATGTGCTCCTGCAACAGCGAGAAGTTCTCCGGCGGTGGCACGAAACGGCGTCTCAGGTACGCGACGACCGTGCCGTCCAGTTGATTGGACTGCACCGCAGCGATGCCGTGGTAGCGGCTCTCGGGCGGAAACAGGGGGGTAACGAGCGAATTCGCCTGCATAAAAGCCTGAATCGGATCTATCATCAAATACCTCCTATTCCCAGCGTAGAGAAAGCGCCCGCCTGGACTTTAGCCGCAAGCCGTTCCTTGTTCTGCAAATAGCTCATGAACAAACTGCCGCCCTTGTGATCGAAACCGAGATCGTCCACGTTCAGCACCCTGAAGCCGATGCTTACCTTGGCGAGGATCGGGTTCAAGGACGGATCGAAGGCTTCCTCGGTCACGCTAAAATCCGTAATTCGCACCGGCACGATGCGATTTTTTCCCCATACAAAAAGGGCCAATGGCGCCTCCATCGGCGCGATCTCCAGCGTACCGGACTGTGACATTGCATTGCGGTCGAGCAACTGACCGCTGGTCGGATTGACCAACGATTCCAGTACCGACACTTGCGGCTGAATTCCGTTTTCCACCACAGTGCGATGTTGATCGGGAAATTCCAGTTGATCCGCTGCGTCAATGTCCGCCTCAAGCTTGAACGTCTCCACCGCCGGACCCTTGAAGCGCATGGCCTCCGAGCGGTTGCCACCCTCGCCGCCGGCACCCTGTACTTGCAGGGTGCGCGTCAGTTTTTCCGGGTTGTACTGCAACGAAATAATGCGCAGCACCCGGCCCGATTCAGCATCGATCAGTACGATGCCGCCTTTGAGAACCTGTGGGGAATTCGAATAGCCGCTCATTGCATCAGGTACCTGTTTGTCAATTCAGCATATGGTTGTATCCCGGTAGCTTGTCCATAAGACTGGGAATGCAAGAGTGCGCTTGATTGCTGCTGCCGCAGCGTAGCGACGCTATCCCCTTGATCGCCTTTCTTAAGCATGGTCATTACAGGTTCTCCCGGATTCCAACAATTTCGCTTTCATCTGCTGCGGATGGCGCTGAGATAGGCTTTCAGGAATGTATCCCAGCCGGTCTTCTTGCTGAAGTCCAGACCGGCATACAGGGGCGATACCGACTGCAGAGGGAAATAAATCGCCACGCCGTTTGAATTTTTCATGCCCGCGCCTTTGTAGCCTTGCGCCAACACAAAGTCAGTCTTCACGGCCTTAACGACATTCTGGCAGGCAACTGTGGTGGCAGAATCTGCACCTGCTTTGGCCAACAATGAACAGAAGTCGACCAAATCGATATTGTCCGGAACGTAGTAGCTTTGCACCTTGTTGCGAACCGTCAGAATACGCTGCCTCGCTGCGCTATCTTTCAAGCTCGCTTTCAGGGCAGCAGCCAGTGCAGTCACCGCAGTGGCAAGTCCAGCCGCCTTGGATAAGTCGCAGGCTGAGAAGGTAACGCCGTCCGCATTGGTGTACGAAGCGAGATACTTGTCGACAATAAGCGCGCTGAGATCATGCGGCGTCATTGCCGGGTTTTTGGCCAAGGCTCCCAGGATGGTTTGATACGGCCAGCCTTCACCCGGTTCGGTTTGCTCCGAACCCACCGTGTACGAGGCACTGTCGCGGATCTGGTAACCCACCTCGGCCATGCTCATCAGGCAGGCGTCCATGCCAAGAATGTCGAGCTTGCGTTTCAAGAGTTTGGCCGTGTCGGTCATCACTTTCTTCATCTCCAGATTGTCCAGAAAGTCCTTGGCATTGTCGTCGAGCAGGATGGCGCGTGCCATGGTGTCGCTGCCGGCCTTCACCAGCATATTGCGCACAGGAGGATGGAACAACGCATGACGGATGGGGCCGGCGGCTAGTCTGCGCAGGCCGCGATGACGCTCGTTAGCGTAAACGTCCGTGTCATCCCACCCTTGGCCGTGGTTCCAGAGGACCAGCATATAGTGATCGGCCGGATAGCTCTTGATACCCCACTGAATGAAATCATTGAGACACTTCGGGTCACCGGTGTTGATGGCGCCGAGGGAAGCGACTGCGTCACCCGTGACGATGCCGCCTTTGCGCAGATAATAGCGTCTGGCGACATGGCCATCGGCGCGGTCAAACTGGGCAACAATGTTGAGCTTGTCGGTCGAACCCACCTTTTTCATTTCCTTCAGATCCTGCACGCCTTCGGGATCCAGGCTGTTGTCCCCTGCCATGTACACCATAACCGTCCATGATTTTTTTGTTGTTGTTGCCATTTCTTATCTCCTTTCGTGCAATTGAGGGCTTGCCCCTAATAATTCTTTCATTTCAAAAGCTCAATTTAAAAACAGTGAGCTGTCCTCTATTATTTTTATGACTTGCTTTGGACAAGAGTGGTTTCAAATATATTGCTTAGCCACTTCTAGCTCATTCCCGCAAGCGAACTTTCGCTGTAATAGTAATTTCACCTGAGGCGATCTGCCCCAAGGCTTGGACTTGGCTACAGTTGTTTGTAAGGGCGCGGCGCTACTCATTACATCATTTCCTTGTAATTTTTTTGATAGAGCTTGTTATACATGTTTATCTCAATTTCAAACTTTATGCAGCAGTGATGGCTTCCGATCCCAGTGCCTTGCTTGGCAAACTAAGGCGGCGCAAAATCGGCCGTGTCCTTGCCGCCACTTACTGCCTTGGTTTCAGCGCGAATATGATCAATCACATCGCCAATGTTGCTGGAGGTATTAGCACGAATGTCATGATATAAAACAACAATCTTGGGGTGAGCCGCCGTTGTTCCTGTCCATCCACGCGCTTGCACCGCAGGTATGCCGGGATCCTTAGGGTCAGCTGAATTTAAACGTGTTTTCAGTTGAGACAGCGAAGCGGCGCCCTTGTCGCCGTCGATATCCCATAGCAGATTGTTTAGCCCAACCTTTTTATAGACTGCGTCAACCGCTTTGTTTGATGCGCCAAATGGCGGTCTCACCAAGGTTGGCGCGCTGCCGGTTTGCTGGGTTACATAACTTTGTGCAGCCTTCAGCTCGGATTCAAGACGGCCGGCCTTTTGAGCACTTGGATGTGCCTCATGGTCTGTTGTGCCACCGGTATGAATTCCTACCGTGTGACCTTCGGTCTGCATCCGATTGACCAAGGCTCGTCCTACCGGGTTGGCGCCACGGAAGCTGACACCCGTCTGGATGAAGAAGCCGGCCTTTACACCTTTGGCCTTCAGCGTATCCATCACATTCTCGGTAAGGTTGCTACCTGCGCCCAGTTTGGCGCTGTGCGGGCCATCATCGAAGGTCAGAGAAAATACTCGTGTCGCTCCCGCTGCTGCAGCCCCGGCCACGCCAGCGCCGACACCAGCAGCCACGCCCGAGCCCACAGCAGAACCAGCGACCACAGACCCTGTCGCAGCCGCAGTCGCGCCTTCGCTCGCAACCGAGCCAGCATCACGTACTGTGCCTGCATCTGCACTGTCGTTTGTGAGATTGGCGGACACGCCTGTGGCAATTTTTCCGGATGGAGCATTGGCAGCAGGTGCGGCCTGCGCAGGTGCCGGGGGAGTCGTGCTCTTGCGGCCACGCATTTCCACGCGCCAGAAGGTCGTGCCCTTGAGTTTGAAAGATGTCACTCGCAGATGCTGCCATTCGTCATTTTCTTTCAGGGCAGCCATTCGTCTTTCTGCCTGCGCTGGTGTCTTGTAGTACAAGGCGCCATCCTGATCCTGAATCCAGGGTATTTCATCTGCCGGTGCACGCGCGATCACGCCGCTGGCTGAACCGAACGAACTCTGCTGCACCACATGCGTCAATTCATGAGCAATTAAGCGACGTCCTGCATGCGTCCCAGGCGCGAACCTGCCCGCACCGAACACGATGTTATTCCCCACCGTGTAGGCCTTGGCATTCACGTCTCGCACTGATTGATCGGCAGCCGCGCCGGTATGTACTTTCACCTGTGAAAAGTCATAATTGAAGCGTTGCCCCATATCCTGCTGCAAGGCAGAGTCCATCGGCCTGCCAGAATTGGCAAGCACCTGGTCTACGCTGCCGGGAGCGGCAACAGTCTGTCCGTTCGATTGCGCTGTGAGGCGCTGAATGCGCGGTGTTGCGGTGCTGACCGTCAGATGTGCAGGTGCTGTCAACACCTGATCGGCGACCCGATCTGCTTCCTGTTCCAATGGATCATTGCTGTTGCCTACGCTGAGCTTAGCTTGCAAATGTTTTATGCACTTATTTCCTTCATTTTCGTCAGTCAGCGCAGGCTTTTGCAATGAACTAATACACTTGCGCTGCAATAGCATCCACGACTGAGGCATATCACTCAGTGACTGTGAATTGACGGGGGTGTTCTGTAGTGGTGCGGTGGTGCTCACTACACTGTCTCCTCTGTCAAGTCCGAATCATCGACAAATTCGTCACCGATATTTTCATGCGTTACCGGCTCATTGTTCAGTCCGGGGCCGTCGGCGACCATCTCTGATTGCCCGTCTATGAGCTTGTCGTTATCCAGTTGGGGAACCTCGGCGACGGGTATATCCTTGGCGGCGGGTGACACCGGCTTGGGAGCCTGCTGCTTAGGCAGCTCTGCAGGCGCATTGGATTTGCTTTTCTGCTTTGGCTTTTTGTCTTTACCTGTGCTCTTCAATTTGTTGCCATCACAGACATCTTTGCGATTGGAAAGCGCATCCGTGGCCTCCTTCATGTAACACTTGGTGCTAGTCCAAGTGCCACTAGATGCGATCTGCGTTTTATCTACCACGACGTTGTCATGGATGAGCGCGGAAATTTCCGGTGAAGTCCTCGAACAGCCGTGGGAGCGCGGCGGGCTGGATGTGTTGCCGCTATGAATGGCGATACCACCGCGCTGAAAATAGGTAGGATTCTTTGCTGTGGGATGGCCTGATAATACACAGCCAACAGAGGAGACCGGCCACGTACCCCCTTTGGGGGTACACAAACTCCCCGAGGTCTGGCTAACCTTGTCATCGTTGCAGTCCACACAACAGAGGCCTGTTCCCGGAGAGATACTGTGTGTCCCCGCACTTCCAGCAGGAACCTTCTTGGGGTCTGTCCAGTCAATCGTGAGTGTGTTTGCGCCTACGTCGAGGTTGACCTGGGTGATTTCATTTCCTGCGACTTTTCTCGAAGGCCGACCGCAGACCATCGGGATTTTTGGCTTGGCCGGTGCTTTTTTCTTCGGTTGGGCACGCAGCGTTTGCGCAGCACATGACGGCGCGTGTGATTGTCCCTGTTGCACAACATGCGTCAACTCATGTGCAAGCAAACGCCTGCCTTCTTGCGCCCCAGGAGAGTATTGACCCGCACCAAACACAATGTTGTGCCCAACCGTGTAGGCATTTGCGTTCACATCACGCGCGGACTGTTCGGCCGCTGCGCCTGAATGAATGCGTACCCGTGAAAAATCATAGCTGAAGCGTTGTCCCATGTCCTGCAGCAGTGCCGGGTGCAACGGCCTGCCGGCACTGGCAAGGGTACGCTCAACGCTGGCGGGAACGTTACCGGCCGCTTCTGTCGCTTGCGCTGTGTAACGCTGAATGTGCGACGCTGTGCCGCTTACTGCGGAATTGGCTGGCGCTGCCAATACTTGCTCGGCGATTCGATCCGCTTCCAGTTCCAGCGGGTCGTTACTCGCGCCGATGTTGAGCTTGGCCTGCAGGCGATTTTTGCTGTTGCACCCCTCACACTCTCCGGATAGTGATGACTTTGGAGACCCGCACGCGCATTTGCGCTGCAGTAACAAACGCAAGTGCGGCATATCACTCGTGGCATGTGACTTCGTGGCAGAGTTCTGCAATGGTGCAGCGGCACTCATGTCATCATTCCTTTGTTGGAGATTTCATAGTTTTGATCGAGCTTGCTTAACTTGCCTGACATAAAAATGTTCCCTGATTCCAACTACATTTCATATATTCAGCAGGTTTCACCTGCCGCTGGACATCGTTTAAACGTGGGCTCTCTCCAAAAGCTGCGATCGTAAATTCGCACGCAATCATTATCTTGAACCAGATTATAAAAACGACGAGAATCTCCTGTATCTGTTGATGCTGCGTCAGCGTCATGCAGACGTGCACATCCTGCGGACTGATCGCCGGGTATCCGCTCAATGCTCCCGTTCCTATGCCAAAAATTACTGTGGAAACCAAAATTTCCGCAGTAATTTACAAAATTGATCAAGCCATGACTCGAGCGTGGCTGATGGCCTTTAACGGAATACATATGACAACCTGCCAGTCTATTTGTACTGGGGCCTGTGATCAGGTTGTCGAACTGGACATTTCCTCCACCATTCCTATAAACCCTTGCTGCATTCAAATTTAAATTGAGATGCACCTCCCGTTCCTTGACTGCTGCTCCGTCATAGGCACAGGGATCTGCAGGTGTATCTGATGCGACTTGCCTTTGAAGTTGTGCAGATACACCTGATTGCTGCACCACATGGGTCAACTCATGTGCGAGCAGCCGTCTACCTGAGTGTGTTGCGGGTGCAAATTGATTCGCCCCAAACACGATGCTGTTCCCTGCCGTGTAGGCATGTGCATTCACCTCTAGCGCCGATTGCGCTGCTGTTATGTCGGAATGTATACGCACACGCGAGAAGTCATGGTTGAAGCGCTGTCTCATGTCGTGCTGCAACGCGACATCAAGAGGTTTACCTGGACTGGCAAGAACCTGATCTACGCTGGCCGGGGCGGCAGTGAGAGCATCTCCGCCCGCCTGGCCCATGTGACGTTGAATGCGCGGTGCCGTTGTGCTGGTTGCAGGATTGGCAGGCGCAGCTAAAACTTGATCGGCAACCCGATCAGCTTCTTGTTCCAAAGGGTCATTGCTCGCTCCAATGGCAAGTTTGGTTTGTATCTTTTTTTTGCTTTGGCATTCCGGACATGAGCCGGTTAGTAAGGATGTAGGTGTGCCGCAGACGCACTTGCGTTGCAGTAGCGATCCAGCATGTTTAGAGTTACTCACAGCTTGCTGCTTGGCGGCTGTAGTCTGCAATGATGTTACGGAGCTCATATCTTCATCCCCTTGCCAATACTCTGCGCCACTTGCAAGCCAATGCGCTGTGGTTTTACGCCATGGCCGATGGATATATTGCCGATCCGCAACCGCGGCATATCACCACTGGCGGTCAACTGTTGAGCAGCCTGTGGATCGGCAAACATCCGGCTCAATTCCTGCTGCAAGCCCTCGGCAATACCATGCCGATCCTCGTGCCTAAAACCTTTCAATACCAAGCTGTCAATATGCAGGACGACGCGTTTCATACCCACCCCCGCGTTTCTGCGTCGGTCAAAGGGCGCTCGCGCTTTGACCCCTCGCCGTGGGCGGCTTGCAGCAGATGCACCATGCCGACAGCCTCGCCTGAATCGGCGGCCAGGAATGCGGCATTAAGAGCGATGTTACGGATGTTTCCACCTGCCACCTGGAGCTGCGCCAGCTTGCGGTAGTCCAGGCCATCTGTCGGCGTAGCAGCGGGGAACACACTGCGCCAGATAGCCTCGCGCTGTTCGGTATCGGGGAAAGTAAATTGCACAACAAAACGTAAACGTCGCTGAAACGCCGTATCCAGCGATGTCTTCAGGTTGGTGGTCAAAATGGCAAGGCCGGTGTAAGCCTCCATGCGTTGCAACAAATAACTCACCTCGATGTTGGCATGGCGGTCATGGCTGTCTTTCACTTCGCTACGCTTGCCGAACAGGGCATCAGCCTCGTCGAACAGCAGGATTGCGCCACTGGCCTCGGCGGCGTCGAAAACCTTGCGCAAGTTTTTTTCCGTCTCGCCGATGTATTTACTGACCACTGAGGATAGGTCTATGCGGTAAAGATCAAGATGCAGTTCGTTGGCCAATACTTCGGCGGCCATGGTTTTGCCGGTGCCGCTTTCGCCGGCGAACAGGGTGCTGAGGCCCATGCCGCGAGCACTCTTTCTGGCAAAGCCCCATTCGTCGCAAACCTTGAGCCGGTTGCGCACATGACTGGCGACCTGGCTCAGGATCACTTTCTGATGTTCCGGCAGGATCAAATCTTCCCAGCGGGAGGTCGGCTCAACACGCTGCGCCAAGTCATCCAGCTGCCGTCGCCCTAAAGTACGGCAGGCTCGCCACAGCAGTTCGTCCGGTTTATCGCTTGCGCTGATAACGCTACTGATTTCGGCACCGGCACACACGATCGTTTGTGCGCTCAATCTGTACTGCGACGCGACCCCCTCCAGCGAACCATTAAGCTTCTGCGCCGCCGAACCCAATGCCTGTTGCCACAAACGTCTCTGATCCATAGCGCCCGGTTTGTTCACGGTGAAGAGCAAGGTGCTGCGTTGCAGCGCCAGCGGATCATGGCTGGAGACAAACAGCAGGCCACTTAAATCTTCGGCGAGCCGCGTGACTGCGGCTGCATTTGTCTGGTCACGGCATTCAATCAGCAAGGCGCTGGACAGCAGCACGGATTCCCGCTGCCATAGCACGGCGAAAGCATTACGTTCATGAACTCCCGCTGGTATGTCTTCCGCATGCAGGATATGAAGTTGCATCCCGAGAAGCTCGGCTGCGACACTGGCGGCGATATCTGCCTGACCATCGCGATCATCCCCCAGCAACTGGATGACTGGAACAGGTGCATTGCGCTCAAGCAATGCCTCCAATATCTCTTGAGCAGTTTCGCGTTGGATATCCGCCATCGTCTCTGCCACACCGCTGTTTTGCAGCAGAGGTTCCAAACGGGTATCGAGGTAATTGACCCCGGCCAAGAAATGCAGCACCCGTTCGTCTATGCGTAAGCGAGCATTCGCCAAGCTGGTTTCTTCGACAACCTCAATCAGGCGCCACTGGCGCAGGGGGCATATTGGACTAAGCGCACTCCAATACGGTTCTTCCAGCGTTGCCAGCGCCAAACTGAATGTCGCATAGGATCGCTGGGGGTTGCTTTGCGCAGTGGCGCACAGCGAGGCAAACTTTGCGTCCAACTCCACGCCTGCGCAAAGCAGGAGAACGTCTCGCTCGAAAGTGCTGAGACCGAAGCAATCCACCAAGCGATCTATGGCTGACTGTGCTGCTAATTCCGTGCGAATTTCGGCTGCTGTAGCCATCGCCGATTCCTGGTCTTCACCAACCAGGCACGCCTTGATGCGTGCGAGTTCGGCCACCATCAGGCGTTGATTTGCATCGGTCCAATCGTGGCGTGTGTCGGGGGCGTTCATGGCACTGCTAACACTTGTGTGCTGTCGAATTGCGGCGGTGTAGTAAGCCGGTTTACCAGCAAGCTATCAGCACCATCTACGCGCAAGCGCAGCAGGTGGTTCCCCGCAGGCAATTGCGCATACCTGAATTGAAGGCTTGCTGTCGGGGCGATAAATTTCTCTGGCGACGCCTCATATCCGCCTGCATTGAGGCTTATTCGTTGGCCGGGCCGGGCTTGTGGAGCAAAGACAAGATTGATGGTTACACCGGATGAGTCGCGTGTGGCACTGGAACTCGCTACGTCAATGCGCGGTGCCAGGAACAGCGAAAGCGAATTGCTACTGCGTATTTCGGTCTCGCCGGGGCGTTGTACAAGTGTAGTTACCTCCCATATACCCGCAGGCCAATCGATGTTGTCCTGAGCGGTATTAGGCAAGGTCACTGAAAAACTTTCTTCGTTCGCATTAGTACCGATAGCGATATCAATCGGTGTCGTCAGGCTGGGATGCGCGAAACGCACGACAAGATTTGTTCCGCTGAGGTTATAGCCTTGCAGTTTGATGGCGTCGCCGAGCCGCGCGGCCACCTGCTTATTGGGCAACTCTATGCCCGCGAGTAACGGATAAGGAGGGGTAAGCCCAGCCACAGCAGTGATGCCACTTTCGTACCACGTATCTACATTAAGCGGGTCGGGTTTTACAACGGGTCCGCGCGTCAGCACCGGCAAGGATGAACGAACTGATTGGGTCGATTCTATTAACACCACGCTGGCCATGTAGGCTGCGGTTGGACGCAAGTGACTTTGCGTGGCGGTCCAGAGTTTGGACATTTCTTCGGTACTGAGATATTCCGGTGTGATTTTGATCAGCTCGATCTGTTTTTCAAGTCCAGAATCCGCCAGGGCTTTAAGTGCGGGCGGAAGCGCCGTACCACCTATCGGAGGCGATGGATCGAGTGCCTTCCGAATAGCTTTGCGACTGAGTATCGGTGTTTCGTGCAGAAGTTGCATGGCATATCCGAGCAGAATTTCGCCGTGCAGGTCTACGCTGCCGTGAGCAGAAAGCAAGTAGTGCAGGTTAAGGGCGAGCGGTGCGTTGGATAATCGCTGGTTACCGGAGGCGTCGAGAGAAGGAAATCTTTCGTTGCGCCAACCACTGTTGGGCGTAACGTGGTACATAAACAAGTTGAGTTGGGAGGACTCAGTGCCCCCGTTTGCCGGTATCACCCGGTCAGGCGGCCCAGCGCTTACCGAGACCGTAGCACCGAGAATGCCTGTTGCGTCGTGGTTGATCAGCCCGTCATTGAGCAGATCGCGCAACACGGCGGTCACCCCGGCAATGGCGAGAGCGCTGCTCATGCTCCCCTCCCTCGGCGAGCAAGATATTCATCAAGCGACAGCGGCTTGGCTGGCGTCGGAGCCTGGCGTTTTGGCGGCGGCGATTCATGCACGGCAGTGACTTCGATGCGGCCAATGCTCACATGCACTTCGGTGATTTCATCGGCCTGTCCCTGCCGGCCGTAACCGCCGTGCCCGACACGTTGCGCTGCCGCACTCGCATTCAAAGCCGAAGGGCGTGCGGCATTCTTCAACGGCAAAAGTGGCGAAGGATAATTGTTATCGGTAAGAGTTGCGGAATCATTCCCCGGGACACGCATTTCAATTCCCTCAGCCAAAACTGGAGGTTCGCCCGCAACCGTTTTTTCTATATTTGATTGCCGCAACATCGCTTTCGCCGATGAGAATAAGCTGCTGGGGCGATCCGGCTTTATATGCAATCCAGTGTCAGATTTAACAACTAATATTTCAGGTGACGACGGTGCAACTTCATTGTCGCGAGGTTGTGCGCCGATTTCTGAATGGTTACTGACATGATGCTTCTCTTGGCTGGATATAGGGTCCCTTTCTGCACCACTGCTGCCCATATTCTGTTGCTCACTTCCAGCAGTATCCAACGTAGTAACTTGTCTGTCCGGTTCTACCCTATTTACCGGTGAAAAAGAGGCATAAGGCGTGCGAGCTGCGGAACGCAGAGTACTTGTGCTGCCCATGGCCTGCACAGCGAGCCGATGCAGAAACCCATTCATATACCCACCATGTCGAGATAGGCTGCGCGCCGTTGCTGCGAAAGCGCGAATATTTCCGGTTCAGTCCAACCATATGCCTGGGCAAGACTATGCACTTCGGCAAGCAAGGCTCGGGCACGCACATCGATTTCATCCCACAACAACGTGCCGATATTGAAGTCCGCTAACCAACTATGGCCACAATCCTCACAGCTAAGGGATAGGTTTATCTCAGCTGCAGGATCAAGTTCCTCCATGGCTGCTTCGGCCTCGGCCAGCATGTTTGCAAAACCTGCATCCATTTTTTTTGGATGGTCAAGGCAACATCGTTCCAGGAGCTTCACTGCCGCCGCATTGATATCCCGTTCCCCGCTGACCGCCGCGAGGTCGCGGCTGCATGGTACGCGGAAGCGAAGACTGGAGACTTCGAACTCGACCGGTGTAACTTTAAAATCGCTGGCTGTCTCGTCCTCGTTGGTAGCAGCAAGTAGCTGCCCGGTATCGAGGGTGGCTTCCATGCGTGTGCCGCAATGCTCGCAATCAATGCAGGCAATAATGCGCTGCCCGAAGCAAATTTCGCGCAAGCGTAATAGCGCCCTGTTGATTGTTCCCAATGGCAGGTCTGGCAAACTGGAAGACGGCAAGTCCGGTCGTGTCCAAGCGTAAAGCAACAGTGCCCGGTCAATCGGATGCCGCGCGAGGCCGCGCTCCCACAACGAAAGTATCTCCGCTTCGCCAGGAACTTGCATGTGCATCAGGCTGGTTCAGTAAAGCTGGGTTCGCTGGGTTCGGTTACATCGTAGTCACGTTCCCAGCCCTCGTTTTCCAGCTTGATGTGCTGAATGGCCACCGCATTAGCATTGGCGTCGAGATCAGGCAATGCCTGGTATTCGGACACCCAGCAACGAAACACCTTGTACGCAAGCGCAAGCTGGCCTGCCTCGTTGTAGACCTCGATGATAAGGTCCTTGCGGAAATCCTTCAGCGAGACCTCGGCGCCCAAACCGGAGCCATAGTTCCAAACCTTGTTGGCCCATTTTTCAAATTCGGTGTCATGGGTGACGCCGCGATCCAGCGTAATCGCCTCGAATTTAGTACGGCCGGGCGACTTGCGTGAAGTTGATGGATCGCCACCCTCCCGGTGTTCAACCAGCTCGGTGCTGCGCTTGATTGCGCCAACCTTGGAGATACCCGCGACATAACGACCATCCCATTTGACGCGGAATTTGAAATTTTTGTAAGGATCGAAACGCTGTGCATTGACGGTGAATGTTGCCATGGATGTCTCCTAATTATCAGGGTCAGGATTGAATTTGGCCGGCGATCTGCTGCAGCTTGATCACCACGAATTCGGCGGGCTTGAGCGGCGCAAAGCCCACCACGATATTGACGATGCCCAGATCAATGTCATTCTGGGTGGTGGTTTCCCTATCGCATTTAACAAAGTACGCCTCGCGCGGGCTGCGGCCCTGAAAAGCGCCTTGACGAAACAGGTTCTGCATGAAGGCACCGAGATTGAGGCGTATCTGTGCCCACAGCGGTTCATCGTTCGGTTCGAACACCACCCATTGCGTGCCGCGAAACAGGCTTTCTTCGAGGAATAAAGCCGTGCGCCGCACTGCCAGATACTTCCATTCGCTGGACAGGGTGTCGGCACCTTTCAGTGTGCGCGAACCCCAGACGATAGGACCGATATTGGGAAAGTTGCGCAGGCAGTTGACGCCCAAAGGGTTGATGCTGCCATTTTCGGGATCAGTCAGCGGCACGCTCAGCGAGACCACTCCCGACAGCGTCGCGTCTACGCCTGCAGCCGATTTCCACACACCGCGTGACGCGTCTGTACGGGCAAGTACACCGGCCACCGCCCCAGCCGGCGCAAAGCTGTCGACGCGATTGTCGCGTAATGGATTATTTATGTTCAACCGCGGGAAGAACATCGCTGCATTTTCGTTGCGGCTGCTCACGCTCGTAACTGCACCGGAAGCCGTGACAGCCGACGCACTGGTCCATGCCGCAGGTGCATCGATCAGCACCATAGCGCGCCGCTCCTTTGCATAGGTCACTGCAGCGTCCCAGTCGGCCTTGATAAGGTCGGTGGCAAAAGTAAATGGCGGGATCACCAGCAAGTTGAACAGATCGGCATTCTCAAGCCGGTACAAGCCCAGCTTGTTGGTGCGCATGTTAGCGCCCGAGTACAGCTGTGCTGAGCCGACCGCACTGCCATCCGGTGTAGCCGCCACTGTCATGGATACGGACGTCGGGTCGTCGAAGGGGTCGGGCGAGGTGATCGCCGGTGCAACGCTGGCCGTCGGCCGCGTAGCAATGGATGCCGGTCCGCGCAGCAGCACGCTTGCCTGCCTGAGCACTGCGCTGACGAAGCGCGGATGAGTGGGCGTGATCGAGACATTACGGTGTGATTCGGTGACGCCAGTGCCCAGATCCTTGACCCGCAGGTTAAACAACGTGTTGGCCGGATTGGCGGCAACGAGGTCAGGGTCGAGGTCGAGGTCGATGCGGATGCGCACACGGCTGGCCCAGCCACCCGGGTTGGCCGCGCTAAAGCTCGCATTGCCGCCGCCGCTCAGCGGTACCGCAGCCGTGCCGGTCAGCGCGGTATTGTGTATGCGCACAATCAACGCGTCCGAGCCGCCGTTCAGAAAATACTGGTAGACGGCAAATGACATCGGGCTGTCGATCCACAGGCCGCCAAAGAGACGCTCGTACTCGGCAAAACTGTGGATGCGCACCGGACTCGCATCGTCGCTGTCCACCGGGCCGCGTAGCGCGCGTCCGATGAAGGCGGTAATAGAGGTCGCCACACCTGTGATGGTGCGTACACCACTGGGCACTTCTTCGATATAGACGCCAGGGTAGGATAAGGTAACAGGCATGTTGCTCCTCCTTTAAAGTAATGGTTATATTTATGGTACGGATTTACTGCATAGCGTCGCGTCGGCGCCAGTGTTATTGGTGAAGGAAAGGTTCGCCGCGCCGCCAATCAGGCTTACTGCGCCTGCCCCCGAGACGGACGGGCCGTTGAGTGCCTGCACCACAAAGTTCCAATTGATTTTTTCTGCCATGTGAACCTCCCTGAAGGTTTGGAATTACTCGTAAATTAACTAATTTTTGGTGTTGGGCTGATCATCCATCCTGTTGCCAATCGAAAAGCGTTGCTGGTTCTTCAGCACTCAACCATCTATACAGTTTTTATTTTTCACACAAGTTAATACCTTAATATTACCAAAGTGTTACGGTTGATTTTTGAGCGCGCCCAGCAGATAAGTAATTCGTCATTTGCGCCGGATCCAACGTCAATTAAATATTAGCATACGCCCGCTTCAACGCAAACTCTGTGCGGTAGCCAACATAGGATATGAGTTCTCACTTGTCGCCATCTGCGGCAGAACAAAGCGAGCTTTTCATATCGATACCGAAAGTCGCATGAGCTATTGCATCGAGTACCGGTGGAAAATGTTCCGTTCTAGCGGGGTCTGTTGGACTTCAGGAAGATTGTTTTGACTAATTAAGCAGATCGAAAAGAAGCAGGAATACATGTTGCAGGCAATCGAAAGTGGCATACCTTCTAACCACACCTTTCATCGGCGCGCTCAGCAACCCATGACGGCTCATAGTGGCGCGAGAAGTTATTCAACGAACTGATTGGTGCGCCCAAAGAGATAAATCTATTGGTCACTGGCAAACTGTCATTTCACAGCAGTGACCATCTGCTTTCGGGCATGCATTTAGCAATTGCGAAGTGCCGTTCCCGACACATTGGAGACAGTCATTTCGTTTGCCACGAAGGGCTCCTTTTCTGCCTTAGTGGACGATGGCGATTCAATGGAAAGATTGTTGGTGTAGCCTGCGGTGATGTTCAAATCCAGTTTCGTATTTCGCCGCCATCGCCAGAGTCTGTCGTTTAATTGCCGTCCACCATATTTATTTTTTTACTACGGTTATACCGCACGACCTGTTAGATCGGTGGACTTAATCAACGTAGCCTTAATGCTTGAATATTCCCTACTGAAAGTTGCCGGATGCATTGAAGCAAAATTCGTCAAGCTGCTCCAGAACTCGCTGCAGCGCACGATTGGCGGCCAGTACGCCGCCATATGCATCGTCGCTTGCAGCATTTTCGGATTCATCAAACAGCTTCTCGGCGATGACCCGCTTGATCTTCACGTCTATCAATTGTGCGCGCAGTGTCAATTGAATCTGGCTGGGTTTGCTCGCAAAATTCTGTTGCAGCCTGATCAGTTCGGTATCCAGGCGAAGGTCGGCGGGAATCATGCCCGGCGTCTGCACGACGGTGCGAAAATCCGATCCCAGCGCGCGCATCAGTATTGGCTTCAACATCCTCGACGGAGTGTCCGCCCAGCGATGAGTCGCGAAATACTCCAGAGCCAACGGTTGGCGCTGATAGGCCATTTGCGGCGTATCAAATCCGGGCCAGCTGACAGGCTGGCTGATTGCCAATACTAGATTGCGTTGGGGCGGCAATGCCTTGGCGGCAGGTTTTGCATCGAGCAGGTAGAGATGCGTGTTTTCGACTTGTGGCGCCTGTAAACCGGTGCAACCGGCAAGCAGCAAGAAAACGGCGCAGCAGGCAATATATTTTTGTAAGTACACCATCAATCCTCTCGCATAACGACCAGCCGTCGATTATTCGCCCGGGCCGCGTGTTGCCGGACTCTTGCCGCGCAACAGGATGCTCGGGTTTTGTTCCAGCTCACCACTGAATCGCTGCAACGAACCGGTCAGGTCGCGCAACTCCGACACCAGCTGCTGTATTTCCGGCAGTGTCCCGCTGGTAAATTTATGGGTGTTGTCCATCGTTGTGCGTGTGCTGATCCCCGCACGTTCAACTTCGGCGGACATGCGATCAAATGCGTCTGCACTGTGCTGGATGCGACGGGCAAGTTTTGGCAATTCCTCCGTGATGCGTGCGGTATTTTCCATGGTGCGCGCCGCGTTGGATAAGCCCGAATCAATCGCAGTTTGCCTTGCCGCCAAGGTATGGGACAGGGTTTGAATATCGGCCAGCGTGTGCCCGATGGACTTGCGGTTGTCATCATTGAGCAATACGTTAATATTTTCAGAGGTTCGGTTAAGATTGGTGAGCAAAGTACTTGCCGACGTATCCAGACGGGCCATCAGTGATGGCATAGTTTTAATCACAGGGAATGCTTCATTGCCCTGTTTTTTTAGCGCCGGCGCGTTGCGGCTGCCGCCGGTCAGCTCGACGAAAGTGAGTCCTGTCAGCCCTTGTGTCTTAAGCAGCGCCAGTGTATCGACCTTGATAGGTGTGCCGCGCTCGATGTCTAGCGTTAACTGCACCTGTTCGACGTTATCCGGTGATAGCGCGATTTTTTGCACAAGACCGACCTCAACCCCCTGGTAGCGCACAGGCGCATTGAGATTCAGGCCTGCAACTGACTCTTTCATATAGGTCTGGTAGACATCATACACAGTGCGATAGGATTTGCCGCTGCTAAGCCACAGCACGCCGCCTATCAGTGCTGCGCCCAGCAGCAGCACGAAGATGCCGACCAGCGCGAAATTTACTTTTTCTTCCATGCCTGTTCACTCGCGGCTCGTCCGTGAGGCCCGTAAAAATAATCCCTGATAATCGGATGATCCATTTTAGATAGTTCCGCCATGGTGCCGACCCCCAGAATATGTCCTTCACCCAGCACCGCAACCCGGTCCGCTACACGCCACAGCAGATCAAGGTCATGCGTTACCAGTGTGATGGTCAATCCCAGCGCATTGCGCAAGCTCAGCACTAGTTCGTCTATGCCGGCGGCACTCAATGGATCGAGTCCGGCGGTGGGTTCGTCGAGAAACAGCAATTCAGGATCGAGTGCGATGGCACGGGCCAGCGCCGCCCGTTTGCGCATTCCGCCGCTCAATTCGCTCGGATATTTGTCGCCTGCGTCAGCGGGTAATCCGGTCAGGGCGATCTTAAGCCTTGCCACCTCGATGATCAAACCTGTGCCAAGTTGCGTATGCTCATGAAGCACCATGGCGACATTCTCGGCTACCGTCAGCGCACTGAACAGCGCACCGCGCTCGAACATCACGCCGAAGCGGCGGCGCAACGGCAGTGCCTGTTCGTCATTCATGCCGAGCACTTCCTGACCGAACACCCGTATCGAACCCGATACCGGCTGTTGCAGCAGCAAAATGGTGCGCAGCAGTGTTGACTTGCCGCAACCGCTGCTGCCCACCAGCGCAAATATCTCACCCGGCTGAACCTTAAGACTGATGTTGTCGTGCACCACGTTATCGCCGAAACGCGAATACAAATTGCGAATGTCGATAACCGGCTCTACAGATCGTTCGGGTGCGGAGCTCATATCTGCAACCAGTTGAACACGATAGAAAACAGCGCGTCGGACAATATGACCAGAAAGATGGCCTGCACTACGCTTACCGTTGTCTGCCGTCCGACGCTGTCGGCGCTGCCGGTGACTTGAAATCCCTGATAGCATCCGACCATTGCGATGATGGCGGCAAATACCGGTGCTTTACCGACACCGGTCAAAAAAGAGGACAAGCTGATTGCATCGCCTAAACGATTGAAAAACACATCGAAGCTGACATCGAGTTTTGAGCGCGCCATGATCATGCCGCCGAGTACGCCGGTAATGTCGGCACAAACGGTCAGCAGCGGCAGGGCGATAATTAGCGCGATGAGTTTGGGCAACACCAGCAGTTCGGTGGGTACCACGCCGATGGTGCGCAATGCATCGATTTCTTCGGTGACTTTCATTGTGCCGATTTGCGCGGCATAGGCGGAACCTGACCGTCCCGCGACGATGATTGCGGTGAGCAAGGGTGATAACTCGCGCAGCACGGAAAGCCCGACCAGATCGGCGATGAATATGTTGGCGCCAAAACGTTGCAACTGATCCGCGCCCTGATATGCGATGACCAGCCCCATCAGGAAGGACAGCAGTCCGACAATGGGCAGCGCATCAAACCCGGCGGATTGCAGGTTGTGAAGTATGGGGCGCCAGCGAATGCGGCGTAGCTGCATCAGGGAGTGCAGCAGGACGATTGCGGTTTCACCGACAAAAGCCAGTATGCCGTACAGCCCGAGGAATTTCTGCCATGATGATAAGCCGATGCGGGTTAATACATTTGGCGCGGATGGGGTCAGAATGCTATTCGAGATGGCGCAGGAGTCAATCAGCTGCAACAAGGCGCTGAACTCTGGCCGCAGGCTTGTCAGTTTGATGCGCAATCCGCGCTGCTTCAGTATGTTGACAGTGCGGTGCAGCAGCCATGCGCCCGCCGTATCCAGCGTCGAGATTGCGGAGCAGTCGAACACAAGCTCGCCTGTTTCGGGAAATGAAGAAAGTTGAATCTGTTTTTCAATGTTGGCGATTTCCTGCACGATCCATGCTCCCGTGCATCGCGCAACTGTCCCATCTGCCTCAATGGACAGTCTGGGTAGTTCCATTTTGGCAGCGCGTTCTACCAATGGCTCGCTCCGTAGCAGGGAATTCGAGAATTAAAGGGGAGGGTCGATACGAAACACAGGGTAGTATTTTGCGATTGCTTCGAAGTCGAAAATTGACGCCTGATACGAGACCGGGAGGTGCTGGCGACCACTCGTCGCAACTTGGCACCATGCTTTGAGGATCGATGCACGCTCCTTGGCTGAGATTTCCGTAAGCATAACCGGATGAGACCCACCGCGCTTGATAAACGTCTTTCCACCCGCCGCACGCACGTTCTGCACCCACTCAGATTATCTTCGAGCATTGAAACGAGGTAACGCTGAGCTTGATATCTGGCGACGGCGAGGATGTTTGCGCGTAGGCGACCAGTGCTTCGGTCTTCCACCTGCAAAATAAGCAAGATTTGCAGCGTCAATCCAAGCCCGGATACCCAAGCCCACGCCCCGCTCCAAAATCTTCCAAATCGAGTTGGGCGCCAATCTCGATAGAAGAAGCGTAGGTAACCTCGTTCGGCTGGATCTTCGCGTTGTGACATTAGCCCCCCTTACTGACTCCGATGTGACTGGGATCCACCATTGATTTCTTCTTTAAGGCAATACTGAACAAGTCCCTCCGTTCGGGCTGAGCCTGTCTAAGCCATTTGCAGGTTAATAATTTGCAAGGTGTTCGTTTCGACAAGCTCAACGCGAACGGACTTGTTCAGCATAGCCTTAAGCAACTGGTTGAGATGATTGAAAACCGTTGTTCCGGCTTATTCAATAAATAGCGTTACCAACGTCATTCGATAATGCCTCAATTAATGGCGCGTAGTTCTTCAGTTCCACGCTGCTTTGGACGAAGCCTAGCGGGGTCAAAATGGTATTTAAGCGTGCGCCGAAATCAGCCATGCCTGACACTAAATTTTGTAATTTGAGCGCTTCGGCATGAAGCTTTGCGCCACTTATCCATTCACTTACGCGCGTGACGGCAATCTTGGTCACCGTGTCCGGGCCGATCTGCTGGCAAGCTTCCAATGCCAGCCCCAAGAGCAAACCACAACAAAAAGATTGATAGCCCTTGTTGTCACCCGTGTCCGAAAGATGGGTATCACGGATCGTCGCGGTCAGGCCCGGAATTCATCCTTGCGCCGAACCCAATTGCCCACAAGACCTTGTGCGTGCGGCACAGCCCCACGTATGCCTGCATTCGACGAGCGATTCATTTCAGAAATCGCATCCCGAACATAGCTCGCGCCATCTTTTTCGCTAAGCCGCATCGCTTCGGCACGACCCGAGGCACCCCGCGCAAAAGATTGCATCCATCATTTCTATTTCTCCCTAACCGCTCATGGTACCAGTCGTCGGCTGAGTGGACTCGGCGCTCCCGCTCGACAGCTCGTTGTCATATAACTCGACAAAGCTCTTCCGCCGATTCTTCTCGCGGTCGGTCTCAGGGCCGCCACCGGCATCCGCGTCTTCATTTTGAATTCCTGTTTCATTTCCTCTTTGCTCTCGCTCGGGGTTCCGTTTGACATGATTTCGCTCTTTGGTTGGCATCTATCTAAGCATGCAGCTGTTTCAAAAATTGCATTCACCTATTTACTTCAGTAATTAAACAGAATTAAAGCGGCCAGACACGGATTATTTTTATATCTTCATTGTATTGCGGTTGGTTTTCGAGCGCGCACAATAGATAAATAATTCGTCATGCGCGGCACATCCGACATCAATTAAATATCAACATACACCTACTTCATCGCAAACTCTGTGCGGTAACCAACATAAAATGTAGGTTCGAGCTTGTCGCCATCCGCGGCAGAACAAAGCGAACTTTTCATATCGATGCCGGAGGCCGTATGAGCTATCGTATCGTGTACCAGTGGGGAGTGTTTTGTGTTTCAGCGGAATCCGTTGGACTTCAGGAAGATTGTTTTGACTGATCAAGCAGATCGAAAAGAAGCATTGGTGTACAATAAGCAGTGAGAAACTTCCTCTGCAGCCTCGTTAGAAAGCCTTATGAAGAACCTTTTGTCCTACTCCTACGATGATCTGAACAATTCTTGGAATCACATGTACTCTCGCCATGAAAAATGGCTTCACGACATACAAGAGCAGGCGACATGCTTGCGTGACGAAGTCACAACCATGCTTAATCCCCCCTCGGAATTTCTGGACGAGCATGGCGCCTTAGAACCAATGCGCTACGTCGAAGTAGTCGAATTATTTGAAAAAAAAATATCTTTGGACGAAACAACTGCACTCAGTCGGATCACCGATAACGGCGAGTTTCTCTTTGGTCTTTCGATTACTTTTGGCAAAGTCTCAAACACCCTTCAAAAACATAGGGTGCATGTTCCGATCACGGTAAGGTTCCATAATGGAATCCGCCAATTTGGCTTCTATGACCCACTGAGTAAAACGGTTGAGTCGAGTCCCGCTTGGGAAGATGACATGGAAATGTTCATAGAAATGTTACTAAATCGAATCAAAGAATTCATGGACACCAATCAATTCATAGACCATTACAGCAAGTCTGCAATTTCTCTTTTGTAAAGCATCAGCTGTTTGGGGCTTTATTAGTCGAGTAGAGTAGAGGACAGGTTCTCGCCAGCCCTCCCTCATCAAACCGTACGTGCGGTTTTCCCGCATACGGCTTTCCGATGTTCTTCACGCCAAGGCATGCGCCATCTTCCAGCCAGCCACCGTTGGTAATTTGTAGAGCCCATGTTTCTCATACAGTGCTCGCCTCGGAAATTGAGTCATTGTGTAGTGGTCAAGTAATTTCAGACACCGCAATCGGTTGTTTTGCTGCAAACTGTTTTTCATAAGCCAATGGTGCGATATTACCTAAAGCTGAATGCCTTCTTACGCAGTTGTAAAAGCCTACGATATAGTCGGACACATCTTTAATCGCTTCCATCTGATTCGCATACTTGCGCTGCCACACCCGTTCCATCTTCAAGTTCAAGAAGAAGCGTTCCATCACCGCATTATCCCAACAATTCCCTTTGCGACTCATACTGCAAGTAATGCCGTGTTGATTGAGCAACGCTTGATATTCATGGCTTACGTACTGGCTACCCCGGTCTGAGTGCAGCATCAATCCTGTTCCAGGTTGGCGTTGCCCAAGCGCCATGCGTAATGCCCGACATACCCACTCCGCTGGCATGGTTGGACACATCGCCCAACCAATGAGCTTGCGCGAGTGTAAATCCATCACCGCCGCTAAATACAGCCAACCCGTTTGGGTGCGGATGTCGGTGATGTCAGATGTCCACGCCTGATTCGGGCTGGCTGGGTTGAATTGACGATTCAGCAGGTTATCCGCTACCGGTAAATCATGCTTGCTGTCGGTGGTATTCACAAACTTTTTCTTCCAGACCGGTTTGAGCCCAGCTTCACGCATTAAACGACGCACTTTGTAACGCCCAATAACGATGCCCTGAGCTTTTAATTCATCGACGACACGACGGCTGCCATAGCAGCTTTGATTCGCCCTGAATGCGGCTTTGATCTGCACACTGGCCACGCAAATGGCGGGCTTGGCACGCAGCCGGGCTGCGTAGTAGCTTGCGCGGCTGACCCGCAATACGCGGCAGGCTTGGACAATGTTGGCCTTCTGTTGCACTTGATCGATTAAGGTGTCAATCATTTCAGTTCGCGGGCAAAGAAGGCCGATGCTTTTTTTAATAGGTCGTTGTCTGAACGCAGTTGACGATTCTCTTGTTCTAATTGGCGAATGCGTTGCAGTTCGGCGGTGAGCGGTTTGCCAATACCCGACTTGCCTTGCTGCTCCGCGCGGTATTGTTTATCCAACGATTGATCGCCGTGCGGCCAATATTCATGTCTTTGACAACTTGCGCGACGCTTAGTCCTTGATCTACTACCATGCGGGCTACTTCGAGTTTGAAAGCGGTTTCGTAATGCCGGCGTTGTTTTGTCATTGCTGCTCCTCTCTAGGTGAATAATAATCCTATCGAGGTGTCCGTTTTTATTAGACCACTACAGTTCTTGCACCAGCTGGTACAGGGTAGTCTCTTCCGGTCGGTGTCGTTCATAGTGGATGCGATTTCCAGCCGTCGCGTGATGAATTGATGGATGTAGGTTATTTTTCGGATTATGGTATGCGGCCTTTGGCATGATCTCTGAGCACGATGTTCGTTCTCAAAATATCGACTTGTCGGGCTAGGCCTTGAGTCATTTCGCCAGATGCTGGGTGGAGGTTTCTAGTCCCTGATTGCCTTCATTAATGGCTCAGCAGCATCTTCGATCAGTAGAAGGCCCTGCGCTAAGAGCGCACCCGAGAGTTAAAGATCAAAAAAATACGGACACAAGTCCGGGTTAAACTCCACATCTCATCATCGTGAACTAAATGATGTAGTGACAGTTTACTTGTTCTCTACAACGCCAAACGGACGTATGCCGTCAGCGAACCTCGGTCTGTTCGGTGTCGCACGGAATAGTTTTAATTATCAAAAAATCAGGAGGGATTTTTGGCGCCTGCAGGGGTGATCACGAGTCGACCATCATCCACAGGGATGCGCGGGCCCGGATTGTAATCCATACGCATCATGCCCTGTTTGTCCCCTAGCTGATAAGTCACGTCATACCCCAGAGTCTTGGTGCTCGTGTCATACACCGTTTTGCAACGTGTTCGCATGGTGGCTTCCCTGTCGGATTCCTGCATATTCTGCTGGATTTTGTTGCCTGCGTAGCCGCCCCCCGCTGCGCCCGCCACAGTGGCTAAAGTCTTGCCCTTGCCGTCGCCTATCTGATTACCCAGCGCACCCCCCAACACCGCGCCTATCGCTGTTCCCGCGACACGATTCTGGTCTTTTATAGGCGCTTGACGCGTCTCAGCGACCTCCCTGCATACTTCGCGCGGGGTACGCACTTTCTCAGTCACTTCTTTTGCACTCAGCACTTCAGCATAGTCTGGCCCTTTCATGGTCTTATATCCTGCAACTCCGCCAATAGCAGTCACCGCTACAGCGCCCGCTACGAGCCCAACTACCATTGATTTATTCATCATCGTTCCTTCCCATTAGATTAAAAGTGAACTTGAATTCAAGACTTAAAAGCGCGGGGTCAGCAGAAAAGCGCGGGGTTAGTTCTAACATTACAACACTAACATTACAACATTTTTTTTCGGTCTTCTTCAAACTTCCGCACTGCGCGACTTA
>JANMWF010000242.1:0-4331 GCA_031393845.1 Nitrosomonadales bacterium
GGCTGCCGAGAAACGGCAGATAAACGAAACACATCGCTCCGAACAGCGAGAGTACCCAGCCCCGGTCACGTTGGCGGAAGTAATTCAGCAACCGTGTATGAAATGACATATTCACTCCTGAAAAAAACAAACCCCTCCGAAGAGGGGTTTGAGCGAAACACAGCAACTAACTAACAGGTGAAGTATTTCTTTAGGACTACATTAGTACTAGAACAGGTATTAACCCACTGTAATGCCGTTGAAGTTGGGGTGCCAGTCATTGTGAGAGTTGTGCCATCGATTGCTGGGGCACCTGCCTTGATGTTTGCCAAAGTCAGAATAATTGTAGCAGATGAGACGGTATTAGTTATGGCCATTTGGCTAACTTCCGTAGGCAAGCTAGGAAGTGTCGTTAAGCCCAATGATGTCCACATATCACCAGCAGTTGATGCAGTGCCGGCTGTTGCAGTGGTTACGGTGGCTCCTGTTACAACGGGGAAAGTACCATCTTGCTGGTTAGCCATCGCTAGCGCCAGCTTGATCGGATCCAGTGAGGGTGGCAACTTTGACAGCTTGGCCTTCACCACGTAATCCTGATAGGCAGGGATCGCTACCGCCGCGAGAATACCGATAATCGCGACCACGATCATCAATTCAATCAGGGTAAAACCTTTTTGCATTTGTTTCATTATCGCTACTCCTTTAAGAGTTAAACATACAATACACGGGGTGTGTGCTTTAATCACAAGCAGGATTCATGCCAACCAAGCACAACTTACAACTATCCGCATCTGGATTGGGTTTGCGGAGCAGTCTCAAGCGTGACTTTGATACTTCGCATTAAAGGGGGAGCCGATTTACGTCAGGTAAGTGACGATTTTCGTCACTCTGCTTTCCGTATAAGGCACGATTCAAGGGCGCCTCTAAAAATTCAAGTTTCTAGGCAAGACAAGGCACGAGTAAAAAATTTGAGCGCGGCATATAGCTGATATGTAAGCGATAATTTTTTTCGAGTAACACCGTATTGTGACGAAAATTGGATTTTTAGAGGTGCCCTCAAGAAGAATCATGCAATCCATTACGGATGAAGGCCAGTCATGGTTTTGTCAGCATCGGATTGGTGAGCCGTTGGGCGCAGTATGCACACTGTTGCTTTCCAGATACTACCGCGCCGGAAAACTACTGCACGTTGGCCAGATAGGTTTTTTCGCTCATCCTTCGACAGGCTCAGGACTAACGGATTTATTTCTTCTGCAAGTGTCGTGGTTACTTAATGCAGACGATACGTACCTGATGCAGGTCGGTGATTCCGGATAATACCTTTTCAATGCCATCCTGCTTCAGGGTACGCATGCCTTCGTTGAGTGCGTTAGCCAATATTTCCGCGACGCGGGCGTGCTCCTGAATATTCTTTTTTATCAGATCGGTGCCCACCATCAACTCATGCAAACCAACCCGTCCGCGATAGCCGGTGCCGGAGCAATACTCACAGCCAACTGGTTCATATAACGTGAATTTCCCCGTTTCATCAGCGAACAACTTGACCCATTCAGCATACAGCGCCTTATAAGCAGCATTGACATCCTGTTTCCAGTGGGCAGAGTTCATAAGCTCCGTCGAATATTCAGAAAGCAATAATTTAAGCTCATCTTGAGTGGCAGTGTGGGGTTTCTTGCATTTCTTGCATAAACGTTTGGCTAACCGTTGCGCCAAAACACCTAATAGAGCATCGGAAAAATTAAATGGATCCATGCCCATATCCAATAATCGTACAACGGATTCCGGCGCGCTGTTGGTGTGCAGGGTGGCAAACACCAAATGACCGGTAAGAGAGGCTTCTATGCCGATGGAAACCGTTTCTTTGTCGCGCATTTCACCCACCATGATCACGTCCGGGTCTGCGCGCAGAAATGCTCTCATGATGGTGGCAAAATCCATGCCGGCCTTCTTGTTGATCTGCACCTGGCGCAGGCCCTTCTGTGTAATTTCTACCGGGTCTTCTGCCGTCCAGATTTTGGTTTCAGGCTTGTTGATGTAGCCAAGCACGGAATGCAAAGTGGTGGTTTTACCGGACCCTGTCGGACCGCATACAAAAAATAGGCCGTACGGTTTGCTGATTACCGCTTTCAGCGTTTCAAGGTTTCGTGCCGACAGGTCCAACTCATTAAGTTTTATCGGCTCGCCAGCGGCCAAAATTCGCATCACGATGTCTTCCATGCCGCCCTGAGAGGGAATGGTGGCAACACGCAGTTCAATATCCAGAGGTCCATATTTATTGAACTTGATCTTGCCGTCCTGCGGTTTGCGCTTCTCCGAAATATCAAGGTCGCACATAATTTTTATACGCGTAACCAGCGCATTACGGAAAGATGATGGCACTTCGATATAAGGTAGCAGCGAACCATCCTTGCGCAAACGAATCGCGGTCTTGCCCTTGCCCGGTGAGGGTTCGACATGAATGTCAGAGGCACCCATTTTGTGGGCATCCATGATGATCTTGTTAACCAGCTTGACAAGCTCATTGTCCGCCGCCGCACTTACGTCCTCCTGGTTAAATTCATCGAGATCTTCTTCATCTCCTCCCATGGCGGTAAGCATCTCATCCATTGAGGCGCCGTCCATTTCCAAGCCACCGGACATGCCACCGGCCCCACCTCCGCCAAAGAACAAGGTGAGGGTTGCATTGAATTCGCGCTGCGAACAAACCCTGTAAACCAGTCGGCTCCTTGGAAAAACGTTATTTACCACACGTGAGGTTTGTATCCACTCTGGATCAGTGGTAAGTATTACCAAGCCTTCCTTAATTTCATCTATCGGCACCCATTGGCTGCTTTCTACATACTCCCGTTTCAGATTTTTAAGTAAATCGAATGGTTTGATGCGATCAGTTTTGAACGGTTCATAGGGCACACCAAAGAAGCGTGCAAGCGCTTTACCAAGCGCGGCCGGTTTAACCTGAAATTCATCGAGCAACACATCCTCAATGTCAGCATTTTTGCGACGCGCTGTGGATACGGCCAGATCCAATTCGTCGGCAGATAAGACATCGTCATAAACCAAATGATCGTACTTGGTTTTAGCAGCAGGTTGCTGCTGGCTTTGGCGCAGCGCCACTGCCAAGTTCTGCGCTAGCTCCAATATCCCATCTACTATCATTCTCGAGAAAGGCTGATCGACCTTATTATTAAGAACCTGGATGACACCTGCCAAATCCTTGCTATCTGGATCGAGTATAGGCACCACAAGGGCTTGCTTGGTACGATAGCCAGTGCGCTTATCTACGTCCTGCAGAAAGCGAAGGTTGATACTATGCGAAGCCAGCTCTTTCTCGTCGTATACGTCCGTGATGTTAAGTACTTTTTTTTGTAGCGCCACATACCCGGCAAGACTCTGCTCAGTAATGCGTAATTTGAGATCCTTGAATGAGTTTGCCCCGGTCTTTATTTTTGAAATCAGCGTAGCTTTGTCTTTATCCAGTGAATAAATGGTGAGGCGATCAGCATTGAATGTCGTGCAGATATCCTTGCTAACTTCCAGCATAATTTCGTCGAAATCGTATGCAGTAGTAATCTTGCTTATGATGTGATCATGAATATTGCTTATGACATGATTAAGATTTTTCGTGAACACCAGCTGCGCCTCAATCTGGCTAGCGTTGGCCCGCCGCTCTGTTTGTATTGTTGGTGCATTATCCATTCACTTCTCCCTGACAACTCCAAATGTGGCTTGCCGTATGGTGAGTTTACGTAACTTCGTTACTTGCTCTTAAATATAGCGGCATTTAGCGAAAATTCTCCATGTGATACCAAATAGAAAAAAATAACGCGGCCAGCATCACAACTGAGATATTCCGGATGGAAAACTGTGCAACTTTATTTATTGATCCTGTAGAGATAGAAGTTAAACACTTGACTGTTCTGCTACATCGCCGGCGTGAATCCATATAAGCATTAGCCGATTTCTTGCATGATCATATCTACCTCATCCCGTTTGATGCGTGATGTAGACTCCTGACCCGCATTCCACTTGAACTTGAACAGTTCTCCCGCAAGCAGCTTAGAAAATACATGCAGCTCTATGTGGAACAGAGCAGGTAATCAACTTTAAACCGCCATAGAAGAAGTAAATCCGCTCGTCCTTTGACAGCCTCGGGACGAACGGATTTATAGCTGACCATTTCTTGTTGTCCATCTTGCACTTCTCAAAGAGTTACCCACTACGAATCATATTGAGCCATAAATTCTTGGCCAGCAGTGCCAATTTTTTCTGAATTGGCGAAGGCGGTTTCGATGATGTAATAGTGTAGGAAGCGGCTTGTGCCGCATAAAGCCCACACTTATACAGGCGCTAAG
>JANMWF010000122.1:0-6857 GCA_031393845.1 Nitrosomonadales bacterium
GCATCCCATCGCTCTTGATCTTGACCCTCAAGGGCATTTAAGCTTGGCCAGTGGGCTGAAAGATCCCACTTTATCTGATGCTGGTATGGCTGCTTTTTTTAGGCTGAACACTCCGCTTGCCAAACTTCTGCGCGATACGCCAGCTGGTTGGCAGATCATCTCCTCATCGCTTGGACTGTCCAAGATTGACGCGCTGTATGGCAGCGACCCTAAGGCTGCAACCCTGTTGAAAAAAGGTCTGAGTGAAGATTTGGCACTCACCGGCGCGCCGATCCTGATTGATTGTTGCCCTATGTTGGGAGTGCTCACGCTTAACGCTTTGCTCGCCTCGGATCGAGTGTTGATTCCCGTTTCGGCGGACTTTCTCTCGCTGCAAGGGGTGCATCTCCTGGATTCCGCACTTAATGTGCTTGAGGTCAAACTCAAACGTTTATTCGAGCGCCGCATTGTGGTGACCCGCTTCGATGCGCGGCGTAAACTTTCGTATGAAATTTTCGACAAACTTCGGGATCGTTACGGTTCAGTGGTATGCAATACACGCATTAGTGAAAATGTTGCGCTTGCCACCAGCCCCATGCATGGTAAAGACGTCTTCGCTTACGCCCCACACAGTCCTGGCGCGGCGGATTACAAGGCGTTAACCGGAGAGTTGATAAATAGTGGATTTTTTGAAGAAAAATTGGCAGTTTGATTTTCAACCAGGACGCCTTAATCTGAAATATACAAACGGATAAATCACTATCTTAAATAAGGGCTGCTATGACTTGATTAGTTTTATCCGAGCCATATCCTCACCCCACCAGCTTCCACTGCATCATTTCACTTGCTCTCAAAGGCACTAATTGATGCTCTCCAAACCCAACGGTTGCAGGCACTTGCCATTCCCGCTTACACAAGGTAACGCTTTGAGTGTTACGCGGCAAACGATAAAAATCAGCGCCGTAAAAACTGGCAAACCCTTCCAATTTGTCTAGCGCCCCGACCTGCTCGAAAACTTCTGCATATAATTCGATGGCGGTGTGGGCGGTGTAAATGCCGGCGCAGCCGCAAGCGGACTCTTTAGTATGCTGTGCATGCGGGGCGCTATCGGTACCGAGGAAGAACTTTTTGTTGCCACTGGTGGCCGCCGCAAGTAATGCTTCACGATGTGTTTCGCGTTTCAACACCGGCAGGCAGTAATAGTGCGGATGGATGCCGCCGCTGAGCATGGCATTGCGGTTATATAGCAGGTGGTGCGCGGTGATAGTGGCAGCGATATTGTCTGGTGCGCTTTTCACAAACTGTGTGGCGTCTATTGTGCTGATATGTTCGAACACCACTCGTAAATCGGGTAAGTCGCGTAGTAGCGGTTGCAGCACGCGGGCTATGAATACTGCCTCGCGGTCGAACACGTCTACCGCTGTATCGGTTACTTCGCCATGCATAAGCAGCGGCATACCACAATGCTGCATTTCTTCCAGTGCGGGATAGGTCTTGCGGATGTCAGTAATGCCCGAATCGGAGTTGGTGGTGGCGCCTGCGGGATAATATTTAACTCCATGCACTATGCCGCTTTGTTTTGCTGTACGAATTTCTTTCGCCGTAGTGTTGTCGGTTAGATATAGAGTCATCAACGGTTCGAAATGCGAACCTGTAGGTAGCGCGGCGAGGATGCGCGCGCGGTAGGCCTGCGCCTGTTCGGTAGTTGTAACCGGTGGACGAAGGTTGGGCATGATGATGGCGCGGGCGAATTGGCGTGCGGTGTCGGGCAGTACGGAGTGCATTAACGACCCATCGCGCAAATGCAGGTGCCAGTCATCAGGGCGAGTTAGTTTTAGTTCCATGGCAGATATTTATCCGAATTTAAAAACGAGGAGAGTCCTGTATTAAGCTAAGGACTTAAGTGAAAGCGCGCGTTGGTACAGTTCGTTACGCCCGGCTCCAGTAATACGCACGGCGAGCTGTACTGCCTGCTTGAGCGGCAATTCGTGCAACAGCGCCGCCAATACATGTTCAGCGTCTGCATCTAACCCTTCCTGTTGCGCTACCATGCCGGAAACCAGCAATACGAATTCGCCCCGTTGACGGTTGGGATCACCATTCAGCCAAACCAGTGCCTCGGCGAGGGAGCATTGTTGAATGCTCTCGAAAAGCTTGGTAATTTCGCGCGCAAATACAACTTGCCGGTCACCGCCGAAAACGCTTTGCAGGTCAGACACGCATTCCAGTATGCGATGCGGGGCTTCGAAAAATATCAGGGTATAGGGTAAGGTGATCAATTCTTGTAACGCGCGGCAACGTGCAGCTGCTTTATTGGGCAGGAACCCATAAAACAGGAAGTGCGGTGCGGGCAGGCCGGCGGCGGATAGGGCCGCTAATGCGGCGTTTGCTCCAGGGATGGGGATCACACGGTAACCTGCTGTACGTACTTCTGCCACTAATATCGCACCGGGGTCGCTTATCGTTGGGGTACCTGCATCGGATACCAGGGCAACCGACTGACCTCGGGCCAGCAGCGAGATCACTTTTTCTGCCGCCACCCGTTCGTTATGCTGGTGCAATGCGATTAACTTATTTGCCGCAATGGAATAATGCATCAGCAGATTCGAAGTATTGCGCGTGTCTTCAGCGGCAATGATATCCGCAGATATCAGCACATCCAACGCACGCAAACTGATATCTCGCAAATTCCCAATTGGGGTGGCAACCACATATAATGCGCACTCTAATTTTTGTTTTTGCCCGCTATGCACTGCTCTTCCTCATATTGTTGTTTGTTAGCCGCCGTACTATACGTGAGCGTGGAAGGCTGTGCCACTCCCAAAAAATGCATCAGGTTCGCCAGTCTCTTTTTGGATATTTGACAAGGATGATTTGCTTGCATACCAACCCATCAATTAAGCCTGAAATGGAACGTTTTTATTCGCTCGCTGTCAACACTTGTCACCTGATGCAGAAATCAGTGTCGCCGCAAGTATGAGTACACGCGGCGCCCAGGCCGAACAGCTGGCGGCACAATTTCTGCAACGCCATGGCCTCAAGTTGCTGCAACGAAACTATAGTTGCCGTTATGGCGAAATTGACCTGATTCTGCAAGATGGTGACACGTTGGTATTTGCCGAGGTACGTTTGCGTAGCCGTGGCGATTTCGGCGGTGCTGCGGCCAGCATTAATGCGGCCAAGCAGGCTCGACTGATACACACTGCTCAGCATTACCTAGCCACACTGAGCCGTACCCCGCCTTGCCGTTTTGATGCGGTGTTGTTTGATACGCAGGATAGCAGTCGACCGGAATGGATCAAGAATGCTTTTACCGCCTGATTTCGGGTAACATCCGCATTCATCGCAACGGATTTTTGTCGCTGTGGCCTTTGATCAGCAGAATCCGTCAGCACTTCGACGACATATTAGTGAGAGGGAACATGCGTTATTTAAATTATCTATTGCTGGCTATCGTGCTAGGTGCGGTGCAAGGGTGTCTTCCGATAATTGCTGCGGGTGTCGGCGCGGGTGCGTTGATGTCATCAGATCGCCGTACTGCCGGCATTATTATCGAAGACCAAAATATCGAGAACAAGGCGCTCAATCAAATAAATGTCCAATATAAAAATACCGTGTATGTGAATGTCACCAGTTTCAATCGCCGTGTGCTCATTACTGGTCAGGTGCCTAACGACACAGTTAAAACTGATATTGAAAAAATAGTTTCAAGCTTGACGAATGTAAAGGCTGTCAATAACGAACTGCAGGTATCGTCCCTCACTGATTTATCCTGGCGTAGTAATGACGGCCTTATTACTAGCAACATTAAGCTGCGCTTTATCAATAACAGCCGAGGATTTCAGCCTGAACATGTAAAAGTAATTACCGAAAACAGCTCAGTATTTCTGATGGGCTTGGTCTATCACAAGGAAGCTGAAGCCGCCGCCGATATCGCTAGCAGCTCGCGCGGCGTGGAGCGTGTAGTCAAGGTGTTTGAATACCTTGATTAAGGACCGGTTGCTTAGCTCGCTATGTTTATAAGTATCAAGCAGAAAAAAATTTCTGAGCAAAAGCTTTGTGCAAGAATAGCTAAGGCGGCATGGAACACAACGTTCTATTGCTGCACCAGCTTTCTATTACGCTGCCGACCAAAATACGTGTGTCAATTTTAATGACCATACTCAACCCCACCGAAATTACCCTGCATCAACAATCGAAGCTGCTGGAAATAGCCTTCGATGACGGCTCACGTTACCGCTTGCCTTATGAGTTTCTGCGCGTGCATTCGCCTTCTGCCGCAGTACGTGGGCACGGCCCGAGTCAGGAGGTGCTGCAGGTCGGCAAGCAAGATGTGAACGTGATTGACGTGCAGCCCGTAGGTAGCTACGCCATCAAACTGACTTTCGATGATGGTCACAATACCGGTCTTTATTCTTGGGATTACTTAAATGAGCTCGGGAAATATCAGGATGCGTTGTGGCACGAATATTTAAGCAAAATGGCAGAAGCAGGAGAGAGTCGTGCTCCACACCATTCCGTAGAGATACTCGATAAACCCGAAGAAATAAAATGAACAAAACAACTCATTTCGGTTTCACTACTATCGTGGAAACAGAAAAAACCGAGCGTGTAGCCAAGGTATTCACATCTGTTGCCAGCAAATATGATGTTATGAACGACCTCATGTCAGTTGGCCTGCATCGGCTATGGAAGCGCTTCGCCATCCAAGTCAGCGGTGTGCGAGTGGGGGAGCGAGTGCTGGATGTGGCAGGTGGATCTGGCGATCTTTCTCGTCAGTTTGCTAAGCGTGTAGGTAACAGCGGCCAAGTTTGGCTCACCGACATTAACAAAGCTATGTTACGCGTCGGCCACGACCGCTTGATTGATGATGGCTTAAATATACCTGTTGTACAGTGTGATGCAGAAAATTTGCCATTTCCATCTAATTATTTCAACTGTGTCAGCATTGCTTTCGGTCTGCGCAATGTGACTCACAAGGAAGTTGCGCTACGTGAAATGCAGCGCGTGCTTAAGCCCGGTGGCCGCTTGCTGGTGCTGGAGTTTTCCAAGGTGTGGAAGCCGCTGGAGCCGCTGTATGATGCTTACTCGTTCAAATTGCTGCCAAAGTTGGGCGAGCTGATCGCCAAGGATGCCGAGAGTTACCGCTACCTGGCGGAATCTATCCGCATGCACCCTTCACAGGAGGAGCTTAAGCGCATGATGGAAGAAACTGGGCTCTCTCGTGTTGAATATTTCAACCTTAATGCTGGAATTGTGGCTCTGCACAGGGGTTATAAACTTTAACCAGGGTATTTCTCAAACTACTGCAGCGCACTCCAATACTTGCACTATTCAACTTGCCCCAGGCAAGTTGAGGAAGTTGAAGTTCGGATTTAATATCAAAATATTTTTAAGGACATAGCCAAGCTGATTCGCAAAAGGAACCTTTACCTTTTGCAGGGTACTAAGAATGCAGCGTACCAAGAATGTAGTGTTATACTTTATTCGCTTTTTTGTTGTTAACTATTAAATGAGGTAGCCGATGAAACGTTTTCTATTGCTGTTAACTCTTACCCTGGCTAGTTTCTCCATGCTAACCGTTACCGCCGAGGCTAAGCGCATGGGCGGGGGTGGCAGCATTGGTCAGCAACGCACCATGAGTCCGCAGCAAGCGTCCAAGGCACCCGCTGCCGCACCTGCTCCGGCAGCTCCTGCGGCAGGTAATAAATGGCTTGGCCCCTTGGCCGGTTTGGCAATAGGCGCAGGCTTGGGCGCAATGTTCGCTGGTGGTATGGGCGGTCTAGGTGGCGCAATGGGCGGCATTCTGATGGCACTTCTGGCCGCAGGTTTGGTGATGTTCCTGGTTTCCCGGTTTCGCAAATCGCAGGCGCAGCAACCCGCTATGCAGTATGCAGGTAGTGGTACACCATCCTACCAGCCAGAACCAGGGCAGCAGCCATTTGCAGGCGGTAGCGCTGCAACCAATGCCCCTTTAGCCAATAGCAGCAGTAACATTCCGGCAGATTTCCCGGCTGAAGCTTTCCTGCGTAGTGCCAAGACTTCATTTATCCGTCTGCAGGCAGCAAATGACCGTAAGGATCTCAATGATATTCGTGAATACACTACGCCGGAAATGTTTGCTGAAATTTCCTTGCAGTTGCAGGAACGCGGCGATGCACCGCAAAAAACAGATGTACAGACAATCAACACTCAGATTGTCGAGGTAGTCAATGAAGGCGACCATGCCATTGCCAGTGTGCGCATGAGCGGACAATTGAGCGAGAATAACGGCACGCCGGAGAGCTTCGATGAAATTTGGCATGTGCAGAAGAACCTGCGTGATGAAAAGGCAGTCTGGTTACTATCCGGGATCCAGCAAGTAGCTTAAATATGCTGTTTCAGCCGACCGCTGCTGCCCTTAATCACTTGCTTGCTCAAAGTGGCTGGGCGTTGCAGCGGTTGGTAGCCCATGCAGGCAAGACGGCGCGCTTTACTATCGCGCCGTTTATTTTTGCCTATACTATCCAAAACGATGGCACGCTGCGCGCCTCAACAGCTGATGTAAACGCCGATGCAAGCTGCACTATTCCGCCTTCATTGCTGCCGCGTCTGGCAGTGCATGATGAAGCGGCTTTCGCGCAAATTGAAAGTTGTGGTGATACCGCGTTACTCGCCGAAATTTTTTATCTCAGTCGTCATCTGCACTGGGATGCAGCAGAAGACTTAAGCCGGGTGACTGGCGATATCGCTGCCGAACGTATCGTGCAATATGCCAAGGCTGGCCAGCAATATATACAAGATGCTGCACTCAACCTGTCGCAAGCGCTGGCAGAATACTGGACGGAAGAATCTCCGCTGCTTGCCAAATCCACTCATATTGCGGATTTTGTGCAACA
>JANMWF010000032.1:0-9956 GCA_031393845.1 Nitrosomonadales bacterium
GGAAGGTTACGCTGGCTGAACGCAAGTCGCGCTATGTGTTGGCGGGACATATACGCAGCAAGCATGCTACTGGGGTCACGGATGTGACAACGCGCCTGTTGACGCCTTGCCAGGATAAGTGCCACACCATCACATTCGATACCGGCAAAGAATTTGCGGGGCATGAAAGCATCGCAGCAGAACTACAGACTACGATCTATTTCGCGCATCCATACCATTCATGGGAGCGAGGTTTGAACGAGAACAGTAACGGGCTATTGAGGCAGTACTTGCCCAAGGGCATAGAGTTGACTGACATTACTGAAGAGCAAGTGCGGCAGGCGGTAGAACGATTCAACCACTGGCCACGCAAAGTGCTGGGTTTTAGATCATCGCATGAAGTATTATCTGAGGTGGGGATGCGCTACACCCAGCCAACATTAGCTGTTGCACTTCTAACTTGAATCCGCGACTACTTTATTGCTCATTGCATTTGCTTCAACAATACTCTAGCCTCGTCGATCATGGAAAAAGTGTTTCCTGTCGTTAGCAATTGCTCAAGTTCCTTACGCGCCTTAGTTTTGTCGCCTGATTTAACTAATGCAAGTACTAGGTGATATTGAATATTCGCAGCTTTTGGTGCCAATGAACTTGCCTTCTGCAGAAGTGGCAGGCCGCGTGATGTGTTACCTTGCTCCACCAATATCCAACCTAGTGTGTCCAGTATCGCTGGATTATCCGGTGCTAATTGATTGGCTTTTTCGGCATATTCAAGGGCGCGAGGGTCTTTCCCCTGCTGATAAAGCCAAGCCAGGTTGTTCAGTGCTGGAACGAATTTGGGCTCTTGGCGCAGGATGGTCTCGTATTGCTCAATGGCTTCCTTATTTTTCTTTTCAGCAAGATAGCTCCCGGCAAAGTAGATCCGAGTTGCAGTATCGGCAGGATGTTCCTTCAGCCACTGGGTTAAGCGGGTGTCTGCTTCTTTGCCTTTTCCTGCATGGCTGAGCGATACATGCAATTTCACAATCAGTGGTCCACTTTTGCTGAGAGTGAACGCCTGCTCATAGGCTTTGACCGCCAGATCAGGTTTTTTTTGCGCCATAAGTAAATCACCTTCCAATGCGTAGCCTATAGGTGATTTTCCGTTCTTTTTCTGAATCTGCCGAGCAATTGCGAAGGCTTGTTCGTAATTTCCTTTGTTGGCCTCCAGAGAGGCTAAAGCCAATTGCGCTTCCAGATAATCCGGTTGCAATGATAGTGCTTTTTTGAGGGCATCTGATGTTGCTGGTTGATTCTGCATTGCCATGTGGACGGCGGCGATAAGGAATTGAGCAGGGGCGGAGTCCGGCTTCATGGCAGCAAGTCTGTTGTAGGTTGCCAAAGCGGCTGGCTTATCGCCGTTGGCGAATTGGGCTTGTCCCAGAATATGCAGAACTTCTGGGTTGCTGGAGTTGGAGCCTTGAAGTTTTTGGGCGAGGGTAAGTGCTTTTTGTTTTTCACCTATGCGTAAATAATGAGTTGCCAGCAGCATGGCCGGCTGCAATGCGTCCGGGTTTTCTTTGCTGGCATTCTCTAGCCAGGTGGTGGCTTCCTTGGGTTGCCCTTGAGAGAGAGCAAGATCGGCTAGCGCAGACATGATTTGAGAATTTTTCTTGTTTTTTTCGAGGATAGCCTCGAGGCGCTTTCTGGCTACTTCTGGCTTTTTGTCCCGCAGGTCAAGTTGCACAAGATTTATTACAGCAGGGAAATTGGTGGGTTGAATGGAAAGAGCCTTTTCAAAACTTGCGCGTGCGGCAGTACTATCATTTTTGCCCAGATAGGCAGCGCCTTTTAGGATATGAGCAACGGGGTTGTCGGGCTGCTCTTTTTCAAGGGTTTTCGCTGCTGCGAATGCCTTATCGTATTCTTTAAGGCTAAGATGAGTCATAGCCAACAAAACGCCTGCCTTAGGTGATTTTGTGTCCAACGCTGTAGCTGTTTCCATTTCGGCCACTGCGCGGTCATTCTCACCAAGCGCCAGTTTGCTCAAGCCTAGAGCGGTGTGAAGTTCTGCCGCTTTCGGAGCAAGCGCACTGGCCTTTGCGAAATATTCCGTCGCTTTTGTGTAGTCTCCGACCTGCATGTATGCTTCACCCGCGAGAGCAAACAGTTGGACATCATCTTGTTGCGCGACATTAAGCGCTGGCGACAATACATCGATTGCGTACTGTGCACGGTGGCTTTTCAATAATGTGGATACCATCAATTTACGAGCGTAGAGATTACCTGGATCCTTCTCCAAGTATTTTTTCAAGTGTTGTTCGGCTTGCGGCATTGATCCAAGCGCGAGCTGTACAGCCCCTGCCAGCAGGATGCTAGGCATGTGTTCTGGTGCTGCACGCAGAACCTGCTGTAAAGATTCCAATGCTGCACTATGTTTGCCTTGGCGGAAATCAAGTAGAGCTTGTGCATAAATTATGGTTAGATTGTTCGGTGATGTTTTGCGTGCCGCGTCGATATCTGCCTTGGCCACATCGAATTTTTCAGTACCAATTTCCAAGAAGGCCTTGTTCATATGAGCTGAGTTGTTGTCGGGCTGTAATTTTAAAACTTGGTCATAAGCGGCAAGAGCGGGCTCGATTTTTCCTTGGGCGCGCAGAAGATCGCCTTTAAAGAGCAAAACGTCCGTGTTTTCTGGATTTTTAGTTACAGCTTGCTCGGAGAAGCGAATTGCAGCATCAATATTTTTTTCCGTAATAGAATGTCTGGCTAGCCCGATGAGCGCATCCGGGAAATCAGGCGTTATCTTTAGGGCCTGCTCAAACGATTCCTTGGCTTCTTTGCCTTTGCCTAAGGCCAAATAAGCATTACCGCGCAAACTTGATATTTCAGCAGATTCTTTTTCTCCTGGAATCTGCTTTATTTCATCCAGAACAATCTGAAATTTCCCTTGCGTGAGAAAGGTCTTGCCCAAGTCAGGAGATACCTTGGCGGAGCTCATGCCCAAGCTCAAAGCCTTGCGGAGTTCCTTCTCGGCTGATTGGGGATCAGCTGTTTTATTGTAGATGGTGCCCAAAAGATAACGGGCCTCGACATCATCCGGGTTCTTCTGTAACGCATTTTTTAGTTGGATGATGGCGGCCTTGTTGTCGCCCTTCTGTTGGTACTGCTTGGCTTCATTAACGAGTGTCTCGGAAGTCTGCGTTTTGCCGCAGGCGGTCATGCCACCCGTGAACAGGATCGTTCCAGACATTATAGCAGCGGTTATTTTTTGCCTGTTTGTTTTTAGCATAACTTCTTTCCTTTTAATTTCGTTTTGGCTTAAATCGATAAAACAGTAACGCTTAGTGAGAGCAAAGCATGAATATGCTTCCATGAACCTTAAAATCAATATCCGCAACTATACCAAATACATTTCTTATTGGGGGATATAGATTTGGAAGTATCGGGACGATTATTTTCTCAGCTTCCGCCCTTGACTACACACCCATTAAGCTTTTTTCTGGTATTGAAATGCGGAATATATTTGGATAGAACCATTACCTTTGTGCCCGTTTTCGGGTTCCTACCCTGCCGTGGCGGTTTGCAATTTAGAGCAACGCTACCTAAACCAAGTATCTCAATTCGATCTTCCTTTGTAACCTGTTTGACAGCACGTCTGTCATCATGAACTAAATCGCTATTAAATACCCTTAGCATCAAGCCAAGGCAACAATCGCTCCCGCAACCGTATAATAAATTTTAGGTGTACTCTGAGTCTGGTCGATGAATCGATCGGGTAGTGGTACTGGCTGCGGACGCCGATAGGCTGCCTCTCTGTTCCAACGCAATAGCGTAATTCTGGACGGCAATCGGCGACCAAGCAGTTGCAGATGGTCCGGATAAGCCGGAGCTGCCATGCGCCGCGCTAGCATACTGCCTTCCCATATGAGCTCGCCGAACACAACGATGCGGTGTTCGGCCGACCATCACAGAGTCCAACGATGTAAGTAGCAAGCTTGCGCTCCGATTGTCTGCAGAGCCTCCACCTGCCACGTGATACGGCGCGCATCATACAGGCCATCATCGTCCCACTGGCATACTAGGTCGACGCGAAATTCAGCCAATGCGCGGTTGCGCAGACTACCCAGACACACTTGGCGTGCCGGCAAAATGATGTGGCGGACAGCGGATAGTCATGAATTCAGCGAACTACTATGCAGCGGTTGCGCTGGACCAAAGCGATGAACCGGTTAAGGAATTCGACCGTTTTACCGATTTTCTGGCTACGATTCGTTATGGAAAACTCTCCAAAATTACATAATTGTTGTGTATGCGCTTAACGATAAGCACGAAAAGGCTTCACTGTTCCGCAGCTTGCATTTATCCATCTACCGTCAGTGTAGGCAAGTTCATTAACAGGATTGCCCTGTACAACACCATTGAATTCAGTTCGTCCTGCAAAACTCTCTGGACTCGTAAAAACCCCTTCTGAAATTCCATTCCCCTTTAGGACGGAGCTCTCACAAACAAGGTTTATTTTGTAGTCGCTCCCTGTTTGAGTCACATTTTTAATATCACATCCATATTGATTTTGATTCAAGAAAGTTGGAATTTTTTGATTGACCATTTCCTGGGTAATGCAAACCTGAGATGTTGCTGCACCATTATTAATCTTGGGCATATCAAATCCGTATTGTTTAGCCAAGTTCGTCAAATTTTGCATTTGATCCGGCGGAATCATTGGCACTAGCGCCAATAGACCTGAGGTCGTCGTCATTTCCCATAATCCCGGGCGCATTTTAAGTTCAGCCGAATTTGCTGTTGATACCGCGCACAATAATGTTATTGAAAGAAGAATTTTACGCATAGAATCTCCTGAACGTAATTGATAACTTATGGCTTAATGTGAGTCAATCTAAGCAGGTACGTATTATAGGCTTTGGTCATATTGGCTGGATATAATCTTTCGGCGAGCCTATAGAAATATAATTGTCAGAATTCCTCCATCTATAAATATTCCTGAATAGTAAGCGTGTCAGTATAATTAATTGGCTAAGAGCGAAGTCCGGCAACCTCTCAGGGGGCAGAGTTAAGCTGGATAATTCATGTTGCATAAGTCCGTATGGTTTATCTTGTCACTACATCGGTGAGCTATATTGTTGACGGTACCCTAAAAAAATCTACATTGACCCAGCCAAATACGAAACATTAACCATACCGAGGGATCACCATGCCCACAAGCATCAAATCAGTTTTGCAAGAAACCCGCATTTTTCATCCTGCCAATGCATTCGTTGAACAGGCTAATATTTCTGGCATGGCAGCCTACCAGGCTCTGTGCACGGAGGCGGCACAAAACTATGAAGGGTATTGGGCAAGGCTGGCACGCGAGCATATCGTATGGCATAAATCGTTCAATACCGTGTTGGATGAAAGTCGCGCGCCATTTTTCGAGTGGTTTGCGGATGGCGAATTGAATGTTTCTTATAATTGTCTGGATAGGCATCTGGCAACGCAACCTGAAAAAATCGCGCTGATTTTCGAGGCGGACGATAGCCAGGTGACCAGGATTTCCTACCGCGAGTTACACGCCCGCGTGTGCCAGTTTGCCAATGCGCTAAAGTCGCGCAATATTCAGAAGGGCGATCGGGTGGTTATCTATATGCCCATGAGCATTGAAGTTGTGGTAGCGATGCAGGCATGCGCGCGTATTGGTGCAATCCATTCGGTCGTTTTTGGCGGCTTTTCTTCCAGAAGTCTGAATGAGCGTATCGAAAATGCGCAGGCGTGTGCCGTCATTACCGCCGATGCGCAAATTCGCGGCGGCAAGATGATGCCGCTCAAACCAGCCGTGGATGAAGCGTTAAGCATGGGTGGTTGCGATGCAGTGCACAGCGTAATTGTGTATAAACGCGCGGGTAATGATGTGCAGTGGAATGCGAAACATGACCTATGGTGGCATGATGTGATCGCCGATCTCTCATTCACATGCGAACCGGAATGGGTGGGCGCGGAACATCCATTATTCATTTTATATACCTCAGGCTCTACCGGAAAACCCAAAGGGGTACAGCATTCCAGCGGCGGCTATCTGCTCGGCACTATGGTTTCCATGCAATGGGTATTTGACTATAAGCCTACTGATGTTTTTTGGTGTACCGCTGACGTGGGCTGGGTGACTGGCCACAGCTATGTGGCATACGGCCCGCTGGCGGTTGGTGCGACACAAGTAATATTTGAGGGCGTGCCCACTTGGCCTGATGCCGGACGATTCTGGAAGATGATTCAGGATCATCAGGTCACCACTTTTTACACTGCGCCCACCGCCATTCGCTCGCTGATTAAATTAGGTGGTGAATTGCCCAAGCAATACAACCTTTCCAGTCTGCGTCTACTCGGTAGCGTAGGTGAGCCGATCAACCCGGACGCATGGATGTGGTATTACACCATGGTCGGACAGTCGCGCTGTCCCATTGTGGACACCTGGTGGCAGACTGAAACCGGCTGCCACATGATTGCACCTCTGCCAGGAGCAATGGCAACCAAACCTGGTTCCTGCACCCTGCCGTTGCCCGGAATAATGGCCGCCATCGTCAACGAAGCAGGCGATGAAGTGCATGACCAACATGGGGGTTTTCTCGTCATCAAACGCTCTTTTCCGTCCCAAATTCGTACCATATGGGGCGATGATAAGCGCTACCGCACAGGCTATTTTCCAGAAGAAATGAAAGGCGCTTACCTGGCGGGCGATTCAGCACACCGCAACGAGGACGGTTATTTTTGGATCCTGGGACGTATTGACGACGTACTGAAAGTATCCGGCCATCGCTTGGGCACTATGGAAATAGAATCTGCGCTCGCGTCCAATCCGCTGGTGGCGGAAGCTGCTGTAGTCGGAAAGCCGCATGATATAAAAGGGGAGGCCATAGTGGCATTTGTGGTGTTAAAAGGCTCGCGGCCGGAGGATGCCATTACCGCAAAACAAGTTTCGGAAAGTCTGCGTAACTGGGTCAGTAAGGAACTCGGCCCAATCGCCAAGCCGGACGAAATTCGCTTCGGTGACAACCTGCCCAAGACGCGCTCCGGCAAGATCATGCGTCGCCTGTTGCGCGCCATTGCCAAGGGAGAAGAAATAACGCAGGACATTTCGACGCTGGAAAACCCGGCGATTCTTGAACAATTAAAAAACGTTATTCAATAAACCAGGAATTGTAGCTGGCGTAGAAAAATTCTTATCCATGGCTCAATACCAGCCTGGAATATAAAAATATCAAAAAATGAAATGCGCAGATCGGCGTCGGCTAATGCAATGGATTTTGAGCTCATTTGGTGCGGCTAACTTTGTCAAAGGCTTGTGCTAAGCATGGCGATAGCATGAGCAAGAATGCGATAAAAAAAGTTAGGGGCGGAATGGACAATTTTGGCATTTTGATTGATCTACTTTTCTATTAAAACAGTATTCCAGCGACTGTGCCAAGCAGCTTGCAGATCGGCGGCAAGCGATGAACGGCACACCTTGTGCTTGCGCCATGTTACGAAAATGGCGCATTACGTTATGCCCCAAAAAATCGGTGAATAATATCAAAAGTTCCGTATTTCTGGGCAACCCTTGTGGTTTCCGCTGATGTGACACATGCCGTCCAGTGATATGCCGGGTGATATTTATATCCCAGTCAGAAAGCAGCTTCGGAATATTTCCCAAATGATCTGCACCTATTACCATTGCGTTCATGTTTTCTCCTTGACGATTGATGCATATTAATTGGCCGCAGTTTCTGCTTATTACCAAATGAAAGGGCAATATGTCCAACGGTTAAGCTGTTATGCATTTAATTTTTGTTTTCTTTAAATGATTCCGGGTTAGAACCGCCTATAGCTAACAACCATATAAACGATAACAGTTATCATTTGCAATGTAAATGTATTTGATAACTATTATCACCTAGTGCATCAAGGGCGAATAACAGGAGAGGCATTAACCACAGTAATATAGTGATGCAATTCCAAGGATTTTTTGTGCCCTGGCTAGCTGGAATACCTTATTGCACCCATATGGTTACGTCTAAATTTTGGTATCAACTTGGTAGGCGTTTGTGCTGCAAAAATGTTATTATGTGCGCACAATTAAAACCAATTCGGGAAATGGTAAGTGGATATGCAAGAACGCAAATATAAAATCAAAGAAACCTTTAATAATGCGGCAGAAGGCTATGACAAGCCCGCACTGCGTTTTTTTTCAGCGGCGGCAGAACATTTGGCGGGTAGCATGGGGTTTGCGGGAAATGAACATGCCTTGGATGTAGCCACTGGCACAGGTTCGGTTGCGCTGGCTTGTGCACAACGGCTGGGTGCAGGGCATGTAACGGCCATTGATTTATCCGACGGAATGTTGGTGAAAGCCAAGATCAAGGCTCAGCAACAACAGTTAACCAATCTCGATTTTTTATGCTTGGATATGGAGGCCTTAAATTTTAACACCGACTCATTTGATGCCGCTTGTTGTGGTTTTGGCATCTTCTTCCTGCCTGATATGGAAGCCGGATTCAAGACTATCGCCAAACATGTTAAACCCGGTGGCGCTATTGGAATCTCAAGTTTTACGGGCGCGGTTATGGAACCCCTATCACAAAAATTTATCGAGCGTATTCTGACCTATGGGGTAGCTATGCCATCTTTATCCTGGAAACGACTGGATAGTGTAGAGAAAATCCGCACTTTGTATCAATCAGCGGGACTGGAACGATTGCATACGCAAACATATCAGGTTGGATACCATCTTGCCGGGTTTGAAGAGTGGTGGGATGTTTTATGGTATAGCGGCTTTCGCGGCCTATTGAGTCAGCTTTCCTCCCCTGATTTAGCACGTTTCCGGCAATCGCATCAGGAAGAAATAGAATTACTTGTCGAAGAGCAAGGCATTTGGATGAATGTTGAAATTCTCATCAGCGTGGGCTATAAGACCGTATAGAGGCAGACCCTGCGGTTACCACCCGGCTGCACTCACACAAGCCGTCATTGCCACTACAACTTTAGTCAATATGTCTCTCCTCCCGCAAGATTCGTTCATGGACTCATTGTGCGACCCCGCGGTGCGCGACCTCGCGTGGGTTATCGGTTCGCCGGGATTGCTGGATGAAAATTGGGCCGCGTATGCCGGACGCGTGGTGGACGACGCATGGTGCCGCGCGCAATTAAAAACATGTATTCAGTGGTTGGCTGGATTGGATAATGACCCGCACAGTCTGTATGACTTTATTGCCCAGCGTCCAACGCGCCGCCTGGGCCAATATTTTGAATCGCTCATTGCATTCTGGTTAGCGCACAACCCTGATACGCAAATTATCGCCACCAATTTGCAGGTTCAAAATGCACAACGCACCTTGGGGGAATATGACTTTTTATTTCGTGATGCCGATGGAAATATTTGTCATTGGGAAGCCGCCGTAAAGTTCTACCTGCAAACGGAGCCATTGTCCGAGCAACGTGCATTCATCGGCCTCGCGGTGCGCGACCGGCTCGATATTAAATTGGATCGGGTATTCCAGCATCAACTTCAATTAGGCTACACACCCGCTGGGCGCGCAGCACTGCCAAAAGGGGTAGCGTTGCAAAAAACACAGGCTTTCATTAAAGGCTACTTGTTCTACCCTGCAACACAAGCAGGAAGGTGTTTTATTCCCATCACCCCCGTCCCTGGGGTGTCTGACAACCATTTATCCGGCTGGTGGATCCGTCACCCGGTAGGCTCAGTACCGCAAACAACACCGGATAGCCACTGGACTATATTGCCACGCTTACGCTTTTTGGCTCCGGTACGCCTAGATGCGGGAGCCAGCGTGATGCGGCAGACTGAGATATGCGCTGCACTCGATGCTCATTTCGCGGTTTCCGACGAATCTGTGCAGGTGATCGAACTTCAACGTGGTATAGACAATAGCTGGCGCGAAGCGACACGCGGATTTGTAATGTGTAGTAAATGGCCGGTCATCAACACCGGCTAAAAGGGATGGTCTAAA
>JANMWF010000067.1:0-6700 GCA_031393845.1 Nitrosomonadales bacterium
TGCCAAGGAAACCGGCATACGCATTGATGAAATCCAGCTCGACAAAGCCTTGCAGCGCATAGCAAAGGAAAATAAATTCCTCTCGTTGGTCGAATTTCGCGCCCAACTGGAAAAGGAAGGTGTGGATTTCAAAAAGTTTCGAGAGGAAGTTCGCGGCGAAATTATTTCTGCTCGTCTGCGTGAGCGCGAAGTGGACAGTAAGCTGGTTATTAGCGAGGGCGAAGTCGATAATTACCTTATTACCCAGGCCAAGCAATTAGGTAAAGGTGAGGAATTCCGTTTAGCACACATTTTGGTGCTGGTGCCGGAACAGGCCAGTGCCGATAAAATCCAGACTACCCGACAACGCGCCGAGCAAGCCTTGTCACAATTGCGCGGCGGCGCGGAATTTGCTCAGGTGGCGGCAGGGTTTTCTGATGCCAAGGACGCCTTGGAAGGCGGTAATCTGGGCTGGCGATCAGCTGACCGTACTCCTGCCATTTTTCTGGACGTACTGAGAAAAATGTCTCCCGGTGAGACCAGCCCGGTATTTCGTAGCCCCAACGGTTTTCACATCCTCAGGCTGCTTGAGAAACGCAGCAAAGAGAATCCAGTAGTCATCACACAGACCCAAGTACGTCACATCCTGATCAAAACCAGCGAACTGGTGCCGGAGAATGAAGCCAAGAGTCGTCTGTTGGTTATCAAGCAACGCATAGAGAAGGGCGCTGATTTTTCCAAGCAGGCCAAACTTTATTCCGAGGACGGCAGTGCTGCGAAGGGCGGCGATCTAGGCTGGATTTCACCCAGCGACACGGTACCTGAATTTGAGGCCGCGATGAATCAATTAGAGGTCGGACAGATGAGTGGCGTCGTGCAGTCTACCTTCGGCTGGCATCTGATTCAGGTATTGGACCGCCGCAGCACCGATGTCAGTGTGAAAGAAAAAAAGAAGCAGGCGCAATTGGCGATACGTGCCGAAAAATCCGACGCTGCCTATCAGGACTGGCTGCGCCAGTTGCGCGACGGGGCGACCATCGAGTATCGCCTCGAACAAGCACTCTGATGGCGCAAACCGCGTTGTTGGCTGTTGCCGCCGGCGAACCCGCTGGCATTGGCCCCGACCTATGTTTGCAACTGGCCCAACAAGGACAGGCACTGGTGGTGCTGGCCGACAAGAACCTGCTGCAACAGCGCGCGGCGCTGCTTGGGCTAAATGTTCAATGGCATGATTATGATCCGCAGAAAATATCGCCTCTGCCTTCCGGGCATTTGCGCGTGCTGCATGTACCGACGGCACAACCCGTTCAGGCCGGCCAGCTAAATCCAGCCAACAGTCCTTATGTTCTCAATCTGCTAACCCGCGCGATGCAAGGTTGCCAGTCGGGCGAATTCACCGGCATGATCACCTTGCCTGTACACAAAGGTGTCATCAATGATGCCGGCATTCCTTTCACTGGACACACTGAGTTTCTAGCGGAAAAATTGCATGCCGAGCAAGTGGTCATGATGCTTGTGGGCGGCGGCCTGCGTGTGGCGCTAGCCACCACTCACCTGTCTTTGCGGCAGGTAGCTGATGCAATTACGCCTGCATTATTGGAAAAAGTGCTGCGCGTCATTCAACGTGATCTTATGCGGCGTTTCGGCATTGCCAAGCCTCGCATTCTGGTTGCCGGACTCAATCCTCATGCAGGTGAGGGCGGCTATCTTGGTCGCGAAGAAATCGACATCATGATTCCGATGCTGGATCGATTGCGCGAGCAAGGCATGAATGTCAGCACACCCCTACCCGCCGACACACTTTTTACCCCGCAACGGCTTGCACAATGCGACTGCGTGCTGGCCATGTACCACGACCAAGGGCTGCCGGTATTGAAGTACGCCAGCTTCGGGCGGGGAGTAAATGTGACGCTGGGCCTGCCCATCATTCGTACTTCCGTGGATCACGGTACCGCGCTGGAACTGGCCGGTAGTGGGCGCGCCGAGGCAGGCAGCATGCTTGAAGCAATTCAGATGGCGGCAGATATGGCTCAACACGGAAGACTGCATGATCCAGCCCTCCCTTGATCGAGAGATCGTTACTCTCGCGAAAGCAGAAATGAAAATTTCCTGGTACTTCCATGCATAAAGCACGTAAAAGGTTTGGTCAAAATTTTCTGGTGGATGAGCAAATCATCGCCGACATCATCCGTGTGATTCGCCCGGAAGCCGCAGATATCATGGTGGAAATCGGTCCTGGCCTGGGTGCGCTGACTCGTCCGTTGCTGCAGCGGGTCAATCAACTGCATGTAGTAGAGATCGATCGCGACATTATCGCGCGCCTGGAAAAAGACTACTCGCAGGATAAGCTGATCATCCATGCGGGAGACGCACTTAAATTTGATCTGGCGCAATTGCCCGCGCCCTTGCGCATTGTGGGCAATCTGCCCTATAACATTTCTTCCCCGCTGCTGTTCCACTTCTCAGACTATTGCGAGCGCATACACGACATGCACTTTATGTTGCAGAACGAAGTAGTGGAGCGCATGGTAGCTGAACCATCAACCCCAGCCTATGGTCGCTTGTCGGTGATGCTGCAATACCGTTTCCAAATGGAAAAATTACTCGACGTTCCGCCGGAATCTTTTCGGCCCTCACCTAAAGTGGATTCCGCCATTGTGCGCATGATCCCGCTGCCAGCGAGCGAAGTGCTGGTGCAAAACGAAAATTTATTTGCACAAGTTGTCGCAGCCGCCTTTGGGCAACGGCGCAAGACCCTGCGTAACACGCTCAAGGCCTATTTGAGTGAAGATGATTTTGTCCGGCTGGGAATAGATGCGCAACTGCGCGCGGAAAACCTGGGAGTGTTTGAGTTCGCGCGCATCACCAATGAATGCAGTTGATGAGATCAGTGTTTTGGTTGAATCATAAAAAAATCAATGTTCACCTCGAGGTGTCCGTGTAAATTAGACCATTGCAGTCTTAGGCGGCGTTGATGTTTATTCACCAGGGGGCGGTGATGGTGGAGTACCGCTTGGAGGTATTGGTATCTGAATGCTTTCAGGAATGCTTTCAGGATGCGACGGCGCATAAACATTAGGGGGCGGTGATGGTGGAGTCCCGCCAGGCGGTGGCGGTGGCACTGAAGAACCAGCAGAAAGTGACGATAGAGTTCTAATCGGAGCCGGTGAAGGTACGTAATTGCTATTTCTGACAGGCTGCCGCGGATAATCGAAGCGTCCCGATACCGGGACACGATGGCCCTTCGCATACATGCATTGTTGATATGCGAAATCATAGCCCTGCTGAAGGTTGTGCCCTGATACTTCTGCAGTACCGGTTCCCGCCATGGAACCAATGAGCAAACCAGTACCTGCACCCACGCCAGCACTATTGTGGCCGCCTATCAATGCACCCGCAGCGGCACCAATAGCAGTTCCGACCACGGCACTTTTCACGCCACTATCGGACGCTGCTTCGTTTGCCGTTTTTCCTCCGATCTGAGCACTTGCGTATTGTCTGCAATCGGCCTCATCAAAACGGAATTGATCAAAATTTTTCCCCGTGCCCGGCAACACAAGCATACTCGGACCAGTTGGAAACGAAGTGCAGGCACTTAATATCAAAGCCGTCGCCAACACGGGTAAGAGTCGCAATGTATGATGATTCATGGCGCAGGTGAACTATTTAATACAGGCTGGTTGCCTGAGTCAGATGGAGGTTGGGGTGCGACTCGCAACCAGCCTCCAGGGCATTGTTTGACATTTGGATAGTAGGCATTGGCATCGGCGCAGTAATACCACCAAGATCCCTGTGTATTTTGCCCTGAATTTATCGGTGCTTCTTGTGTCTGTGTCTGTGGATCGTCGCCTTGCTCGATGTAAATCATCGGCGCAGGCTGAACCGGCGGGTAATAAGCGGGTGCAGGCGAATAATAGGGCATTCCATAGTATGAGTACGGATAATATCCATATCCATATCCATATCCATATCCATATCCTAAACCAATACCAACTGGAACGCCCAAGTAGATCCCCACACGCCGACCACCACCACCGTGCCAACCCCCACCACCACCATGCCAACCGCCACCGCGCCCGCCACCTCCGCGCCCGCCACCCGCCGCAGACGCCTCTTCGCTCACTGACGCTCCCGCCAGCAAGATTGTGACTAAAGTTAAAAACAGGTTAATTTTTGATGTTTTCATTTTCTTTGCACTCCATCATCCAGTATTCGTAACAATCCAATTTGCAGAATTATTACCCAAGTTACTTCGGATTGAAGAACAAGCCCGTCGCTTTTTTTGCCCGATCACGCCGTCAATAAAGCAATTTGTTAACCAATAATTGGACACAGCTTATTGTGAATAGTTTCCTAGGTTTTGTGCTAACACAATAAAACTTGTGACTATTAATAGCATGCCATCCCATATCTAATTTGTCCTATTGCAGTAGTTCCATAGCAAGAATCCCCTTCACTGGCTGACAGACCGGTTTTGATGTCAGGATTGGGGTATGGCCCCAGCCTACCGGCTGTAGTGCAGCAGAACTGGGGGAGGGCTTTGTCCGTCGTGGTTGCTATTGCTGGAGAATAGCCAGGGTCACTGCTATCGTCGTTTGGGTAAACACAAATACCCTGTTCGCAAATACGATCACCTTTGCACTGTGTATCGAATTTGCATCCTTCAGCAGCAGTTGCCGAGACTGAGATAAAAACAAGAAGGCCAGCAGTAACACTCAGGATTGTCTTCATTTCCCATTTCCCCTATTAGAAAACTGTGAAAGTAGCACGATGACCGAACAACATCAATTTCGCTTGAAATAAAGTAACCATTTTGTTTGACGAAAAATATTGCATTAGGGCAATAGTTAAAAAATTTAATTCATGTACAACATTTTCACAGTCAGCGTGGACGGGTGAGCCGTGAAGTTTTTTCTTTCCAGCAGCAACATAAACATATTCAATTTTTTAATATATTGTCCATTATCGCCAGCCGAGTCGGTTCGATAGCGCACATAGTAAATTTTTTTAATATTGATATCAGCTCCGAACTTCCCGGAAATGTGATTAGAAATGCCAGTTCATGGTAGAGATGGTCGGAATGCAGCTCTTCAATGTGAAATCGAAAAAACTGACAGCCTGATGGAATGTCGATTGGGAACTGCGGCCATTGGAAATCATGATGACCTTCCTTTAATAAAGAATTTTTTAAACTTTAAGCGCTCTTTACCGATAACAAGCTTGTGGATCTCGAGTTCGAATCCACTTAATTAAAATTTGGACAGTTATGGTGCGAGGATTAGATATAGATAGCAAAATTACATTTATCAAAACCAGTAAGGGCGAGGACGAAAGCAAAAGGATAACCAATTATTTATCCAGTGATATCAAGCGTGCTTTTCGTTTAATTGATAACAAATCCACTGTGAAAGAGCTAATGAAACGGGCTGCGCCCAGCTTGCGTGAATCGCTTGAATATATGCTGCAGGAACTGGTCAATGGGGGTTATATTCAAGATAAAAACAAGGCGGCTTGCATTGTTGATATTGCGATTCCACGCGACAGACGTGTGAGTGGCGCTGCCAAGCTTTATATTGGCCGAGATCGGCGGAAAGCGACACCGTTGTGCCACAAAAGCTCATAGAAAATGCGGACTATTTAATGGGTCTTTGCGTAATCGAGTGGGTAAATTTCATGTTTTTTAGATCCTCAAGAGGATGAACGTGAATATTTTTAGTTGCAGATATTCTTCATCGCGCAGGCCGTACGCACGGCGTTGGATGACTCGTATCGTTTGACATGAGCGGCAGACGCCAGCTTGCCGGCGGCTGTCCACTCGATGGAAGGATTGGGCGTCGTTCAGGCGGTGCCGGACTTGCGAGTAATCGCCAATGAAGGCGGATGAGCCAGCGTTTGGTACACGACACAGTACCTCTCGGTAAGGCGCAGGAGGGTGGCGAGCTGTTCCTCCGAAGCATCAGTGTCGAGCGTGAACTGCAGTCGAATATTCTGAAAGCCGACGGGAACCTCCTTCGAAAGTCCAAGAGTTCCACGAAAGTCGAGATCACCCTCCGCCTGGAGTGAGGCATCTCGCAACTCAATGCCAATTGCCGTTGCAACGGCGTTCAGAGTCACCCCAGCGCAGGCTACTAGAGCTTCGAGCAGCATGTCCCCTGAACAGGCGCTGTGCCCGCTTCCGCCGGTGGCGGGATGTAATCCGGCGACGACAAGCGCTTTGCCCGTCTCAATCTTGCAGCTGACGCCTTCACCCAGACGCCCTTGTGCGCGCAAGGTGATGAGCGCCATTTCTGGAGTCTCGCGGTAGCGCTCTTTCAGAGGAGCCTGGACAGAGCGGAACTCTTCGGTGTTCATAATGATCTCTCCTGTTGGTTGCCGGGTTGGGCGGCATTGCTGTCACCAATGCGATTGGGGAACGATACTTCCAGCACAACACACCCGACGTCGGTCTTGAACGGGCCGTGAAGTTCTCCGGGGGGCCTACTAGCGTAATGCCCTGCGTCAAGCCATAGGTCAAACGCCTGGTCGTAGAGGCGACCACTGACGATGAACACCTCTTCAGGGTAGGGATGAGTCTTGCCGCCAAATGCTGTTGTATTGGCCCCTGGAAGAAAGCGGGGCAATCTTGTATATTCTCCCGTTACGCCATCAACGCTCAGAGTAAGTTCTTCGGCCATTCCTTCCATTCCATTTATGGGTGCCCAACGCCCTCTATTTTCCGGAC
>JANMWF010000106.1:0-11491 GCA_031393845.1 Nitrosomonadales bacterium
CACGTTCTTCAACCCAACCGCTTTCGTTGACTGCCCAACATGTCCCTGCATCATGTTTTGTCTCGCCCACAAATGCTGCATACTGACCTCGAGTAACTTCGGTTTTGCCTAAGGCAAAGGACGGTAGCGTAACCCGATGAACAGGACCTTCATCAACGCCGTGCCCGACCTCATTATCCGGCGAACCCATGTCAAAACTTCCTGCAGGGATGACTATCATTTCTGGGCAACCTGGACAATCTTTGAACGTTCCCTTTTTAACCTCAACCTGTTCAGGTTCGTGTCGTTTGCCTGCAGCATTAAGTTGCACCGCGCCCAATTGGGCCTCGACCTTCTTGATCGCACCATCTCCCACACGGATTTCTTGTTCGAATATGCGATCATTCAAAGCATCGACTTTCTTTTGCACCCGCAACCTCAACGTGCCTTCAGCTACCTGCACGTCCAGCGGGCATGCGCCCTTGAGTTTGTCGTCGACGAATACTTCAGCACCTATGTCATCAATTTTACAGGTGACACTCAGCAATGATCCCTTCTTTGCCTCAGTCTGACCCAGGCTCGACTGTGCTGGCTCCTGATGCGTGCCTGCGGCGTTACTTTGCGGTGCACCCAATAACACTTCGATCGTTTTGATCACGTTATCGCCCATGCGAATTTCTTGCTCGAATATGCGTGCACTGGATGCATCAACTTTCTTTTGCACCTTCAACGTTAGTTTGCCTTCTGGTACCAGCACGTCCACAGGGCATTCGCCCTTGAATTTGCCATTAACCAACACATCTGCACCCGCGTTATCACCTGTACAGGTTACGCTCAGCGTGGAGTCAGCCGCGTATACGTCAGTGGATGCCGCAAGGGCCATGACTAGTAGGGTTGAAATATAAACTGATTTCATGGTTTCTCCGTTTAAATAAATGATTGGGGTGGAAATTTTATTCATCTTTAAAATTTTAACTGTCATTATATTGTGGGTAGCGTAATGCGTTAAATTCATCGACGCTGAGACTGGCTTTGTGCAGAATGGCGCGTAATGTACCACGGGCAAGTTCATTATTGTCAGGAACTACTAATTGAAAAAATGGTTAATACTCTGCGGGGTAATTTTGGGTCGCATTGGATATTTTTGGAAACAACCACCTATAGCGATTTGTACCCATAACCAGATCTTTGATCTATCATTAGAACAAGCCGTACTGAGGTATATCAAGTGCAGAGCAACATTAGAATAACTTCCGGCTTACCAAGTGGATATAATGTTCATCTGTGACTTCCCAGTCTGTGCATTATGTTTTTTTATGATGTGATAGAAATGCTTGTGCATGGTATAAATGAAGCCTGAATTCTTGATGAATTCATTATTTTTAAATTGCTGATATTCGAGTCGATCTCGCTTATCGACCAGCTACGAACACAACAAACCCTTGTTGAAGAACGACGCCACTACTTCCAGAGCAGATTAAATGTCAACAATTCTTAACAGCCGCGCACAAATTTTGCTTAAGACATTGGTGGATCGTTATATTAACAATGGTCAGCCGGTGGGTTCGCGCGCGCTACTACAGTTTTCCGGTTTGGAAGTCAGCTCTGCCACGATTCGTAATGTAATGGCCGACCTCGAAGAAATGGGGCTGGTGAGCAGTCCGCATACTTCCGCTGGGCGTGTGCCGACGGCGCGGGGTTATCGTTTGTTTATCGACACATTGATGGTAGTGCAACCGCTGGACAGCGCACGTGTGCAGCAACTCGAACACCAGTTACAACCGGACAATCCTTCGCGCTTGCTGATGCAGGCGTCCAATCTGTTGTCAGAGCTCACCCATTTTGCCGGTGTGGTCGCCACGCCAAAGCGCGCCGCCATCACAGTGAGCCATGTCGAATTTTTACGTCTATCCAAAAAGAGAGTTCTGCTAATTATTGTAATGCCAAATAACGAGGTGGAAAACCGCGTATTGCTGACTCACAAGGATTACACCCAGTCGCAGCTCACTGAGGCTGGTAATTTTTTAAGCCAGCACTATGCTGATTGCCCATTCCAGGATATCCACCAACGCGTGCAGTCCGAGTTACATCAATTGCAGCATGACCTGACATCGCTGATGAGCGCAGCGATGGCGGCAGGTGATGCGGTAATTGCACGAAAAAATGAAGATTACGTGATCAGTGGTGAGCGCAATCTTCTGTATATAAACGATCTTTCATCCAATATGCAACAGCTGCGCGGACTGTTCACCGTGTTCGAACAAAAAACCGAGCTGCTTCAGTTGCTTGATGTAAGTCGCCATGCGCCCGGCGTACATATTTTTGTCGGTAACGAATCCGGTTTGCCCGGGCTGGACGAGTGCAGTGTAGTTAGTGCACCTTACACTTCTGACGGTCAGGTTGTTGGTACACTGGCGGTGGTCGGTCCCAAGCGCATGAACTACGAAAAAGTCGTCCCGATTGTGGATATAACCTCCAAGCTTCTCAGCAATGCACTGTCGCAATATTAGCAAAATCAAAATACCAACATTAAAGGCATAGAGAAGTACAGTCCAAAATTTTTCAATTGACATTCTGTTTGGTTTTTTCTCAGTAACAAATTTTTTTGGATAAAACTTTATGCCTTACCCAGCTGAACCCACTTACACCCACGGCACGCCTGAAAAATGTGCTGTGTTATTGCTTAACCTTGGCACGCCGGACGCTCCCACCGCCCAAGCAGTTAAACCTTACCTGCGTGAATTTCTGAGCGACCCGCGCGTGGTGGAAATTCCCAAACTGGTCTGGTGGTTTATTCTGAACGGTATTATTCTTAACACTAGACCAAAAAAATCTGCCGCCAAATATGCCAGTATTTGGATGCCGGAAGGCTCACCCCTGAAAGTTCATACCGAGCGTCAAACTAGTTTGCTACAAGGCTATCTGGGGGAACGCACCCATGGCATGCCACTGGTGGTGGACTACGCCATGCGCTACGGCAACCCGTCAATTCCCAGCGTACTAGGCAAACTCAAAGCGCAAAACTGTCAGCGCATCTTGCTTGTTCCGATGTATCCGCAATATGCCGCTAGTGCAACCGGCACCGCATGGGATGTCATTTTTAATGAACTCACCAAACAGCGCAACATGCCCGCACTGCGCACTATTAAGCACTTCTACGACAACCCTGGCTACATTGCGGCCACTGCTCAAAACATTCGCGACTATTGGACACTGCATGGCCGTCCAGATAAGTTGGTGATGAGCTTTCACGGTTTACCGCGCTACACGCTGGAAAAGGGAGATCCTTATCACTGTGAATGCCAAAAGAGCGGGCGTCTGATAGCTGAGGCACTGCAACTTAATGCAGAACAATACACTGTTTGCTTCCAGTCGCGCTTCGGCCGCTCAGAGTGGATCCAACCTTATACCACTGCCATACTTAAAGAGTTGGGTAAGAAAAAAACTAAACGCGTTGATGTAGTCTGTCCTGGCTTTGTAGCAGACTGCCTGGAAACGCTGGAAGAGATTGCAATGGAAGGTAAGGAAGACTTTAAGCATGCAGGCGGCGGCGAGTATCACTACATCCCTTGCCTTAATGAACGATCAGGCTGGATACACGCCTTAACGGATTTGGTGTTGGATAACCTACACGGCTGGCTGGATAAACCGAAAGCTACGCAACTGGAACAGAGCCGTTTAAGGGCTATGACAATGGGCGCTAAGCGTTAGCTTGAAAATTAAAGTGCATTGCGCCATATGAGCTAACCCATACAGCGGGACAAAAATGCCTTTATATCCGAATAAAATTCTCGCGATAATACTTCATCTCATTGATAGATTCGTAAATATCGGCCAGCGCTTCATGCTTACCGTGTTTCTTTATTCCTTGAGCCACTTCAGGCTTCCAGCGTTTAGCAAGTTCCTTAAGGGTGCTTACATCCAAATTGCGGTAGTGGAAATAGCTTTCCAGTTGCGGCATCCAGCGTGCAAGAAAGCGCCGGTCCTGGCAGATGGAATTGCCGCACATCGGTGAAGTGCGAGCGGGCACATATTCCTTGAGAAACTCCAGCATCTGAATCTCCACTGCTGCGGCGTCCAGTGTAGACGCCTTTACCTTGTTAATGAGGCCAGATTTGCCATGAGTGGCTTTATTCCAGCTATCCATGCCATCCAATATTATATCTGCTTGATGCACTACCAAAACCGGTGCTTCAACAATAGTATTCAAATCGCTATCGGTAATAACCAGCGCAACTTCAATAATGCAATCAGTTTCCGGAACTAGACCGGTCATTTCCATGTCTATCCAAATAAGGTAGTTTTGATTTTGTGCCATAATTCACTGAGTTTGTTTATTAATATTGTCGGGCAGGTATTGTGCCATATCAACATCACAAGCCGATTATTTATAATTAGCAAAACATAGCCAAAATACGCTATAAAATTTAAAACAAACAACTAATATTAATTATTTACAGTCTATATTTATAAAAGTCAGAATAAATGAATCCATTCCAGTTTTCCGTATTATTTATTAGCGCACTTTTTTTAACTACGATTGCCCAAATGTGGCTGGCGCGACGTCATCTTGCCCATATTCAGGCGCATCGCGCTGAAGTTCCATCGGATTTTTGCGAGCAGATTGACCTCTCGGCACACCAAAAAGCAGCAGATTACACAAGCGCCAAAACGCGATTGACCATGCTGAGCGCACCATTCAATGCCCTACTGCTACTCGCATTCACCCTTGGTGGAGGGGTGCAGTGGATCGCAGATTTGTGGTTGACCACTTTTACCAATTCACTTATACAAGGTATGGCGGTCATCCTAACGGTGCTGCTACTTTCATCCCTGTTGGAAATGCCGTTCAGCCTATACCGCACATTTGTCATTGAGGCACGCTACGGCTTCAATAAAATGACGCTGGCAATGTATCTGGTCGATGCCGCAAAGGGCTTGTTGCTCGGTGCCCTATTCGGCCTGCCATTATTATTGGGAGTGTTGTGGCTGATGGAACGCATGGGTACAAATTGGTGGTTGTATGTGTGGGGAGTCTGGGTAACGTTCAATCTGCTGCTACTCTTCATCTATCCCTCTTTCATTGCACCGTTATTCAACAAGTTCACCCCACTGCAAGATGAGACGCTCAAAATGCGTATTAAGGCACTATTACAGAAATGCGGATTCACTGCACAGGGGCTTTTCGTAATGGATGGCTCCAAGCGTACCTCACACGGGAATGCCTACTTCACGGGCTTCGGAAAAACCAAACGAATTGTGTTTTTCGACACCCTGTTGGCACGCCTTGCTCCAACAGAAATTGAGGCAGTGCTAGCGCATGAGCTGGGACATTTCAAGCGTCACCATGTGCTGAAGCGTATCGTTTTCACCTTTGCCTTGAGCCTAAGTTTTTTATGGCTGCTGGCGCAATTGATGGAGGCAAACTGGTTCTATGACGGGCTCGGTGTGACCACTCCATCGACGGCACTGGCGCTATTACTATTTTTCATGATATTACCAGTGTTCAGCTTTTTACTGCATCCGCTTATGAGCTATTACTCGCGCAAACATGAATTCGAGGCAGATGCCTATGCCGCGCAACAAACCGATGCGCATAACCTGGCCAGCGCGCTGGTAAAGATGTACCAGGACAATGCCGCAACCCTTACGCCAGATCCGTTGTATTCTGCGTTTTACGACTCACACCCACCCGCTTTGATGCGTATTGCTCGGTTACAAACTTTACAAGGAGCCTAGTCATGAAGAAATTTTTTGCTATATTTTTATTACTGTGCAGTACAACACAAGCCGAGCCATTTGCCGATGGCCAACCAGAAGTCGGTAAAAAATTGTTCGACCAATACAAATGTAATAGTTGCCATAACGGCAAGATGGGCGGCGACGGCAATGCCATCTTCACGCGTCCCAACCGCAAAGTAACGGATCCGCAGCAACTAGCAGCACAAATTAATGTATGCGCCCGTAATGTGGGTGCTAATTTTTCCACACAGGAAAAACTGGACCTCGCCGCCTATCTCAACAAGCATTTCTATAAATTCAAGTGAACGCTATGACAACCCTCTGTGATTTGACAAACAAAAAATGTAAACCTTGCGAAGGCGGTGTACAGCCGTTATCTCAGGATGAAATTAACATTCTGATAAAGCAGCTGGATGGCTGGGTGCAGCGCGATCACACGATCGGTAAAACTTTCGAGTTCAAAAACTATTATGAGACTATGGCCTTCGTAAACGCAGTGGCATGGCTTTCGCACCGCGAAGATCATCATCCCGATCTGAACGTAAGCTACAACAAGTGCCATGTGGAATATTCCACGCATGCCATTAGTGGCCTGTCGGAGAATGACTTCATCTGCGCCGCCAAGGTGGACGCCTTGTTTAAAGTTTGAATCCACCAATTCAAGGGCAAGTAGTCGCTGCCTTCAGTCGCCAATATATGGTTGAACTGTGTGATGGAGAGCTGCTGCCATGTCTGACACACGGAAAAAAAAGCGAAGTGGCATGTGGTGATATTGTAGAAATTCAGCGCATAAGTGATGCACAAGGGGTGATCGAACGTACCCTGCCGCGCCAGACCTTGCTGTATCGTTCTGATGCCTACCGCCAGAAACTTATTGCCGCCAACATTACACAAATTATTGTGGTCGTGGCAAGCAAACCTTCATTCAGCGACGAGCTACTGGCGCGCTGCCTCATCGCCGCACACGATCAGCAACTTGCAACGCTCATTGTGCTGAATAAATGCGACTTACTGGAAGCAGCAACTACTGCGCGTGCCCAACTAGAACCCTACCACGCCATCGGCTATCGAGTGCTGGAACTGTCTGCCAAAGAGAATGCCTCACCTCTGCGCCCCTTTCTACAAGGCCACACCAGCATATTGGTGGGGCAATCCGGCATGGGGAAATCCACCATTATCAATAAATTACTACCGGATGTACAAGCAGCCACACGTGAAATTTCTACCGCACTGAATTCTGGAAAACACACCACCACCCACGCACGTCTCTATCACTTGGATACGGAAAGCCATCTGATAGACTGCCCTGGTGTGCAAGCATTCGGGCTACACCATCTGAATTTTGGTGCCATAGAAGCTGGTTTTGTGGAATTCGCAGCCTTCCACGGCCAGTGTCGCTTCAATAACTGTCGTCACACGCACGAGCCGGGCTGCGCACTGAAAAAATCAGAGCAAGAAGGGAAGATAGATGCACGGAGACTAAAGCTGTTTCAGGAGATAAGCCAGAGTAAATGTTGACTTGCTTCCTTGAAAAATAAGGGGGCGCTTGGCTTAAATATTTATCAAACAAGGAACCTATGTTGCGAATACGTCAGGTCCGCACTAACGTTGCCAATCCTAGCAGTAACAACAACACAATCCAGAATACCAGCGCGCGCCACACCAAACCTATAGCGCTTTGCATGAAGTCCACGTCAGCCTCATCCCCTATTCCCAGTTCGGGACGGTCCAGTGGCAAACCGCCCTGTGAAATTGGCGATCCAAGCCGTACACCTATCGCTCCCGCACCACTGGCCAGCACAATGCCAGCTTCTGGATCAGGCCAGTTTTGTGCCTGTGTACGCCAGCAATACACCGTGTCTTCAAAATCGCCGACAATAGCAAAGATCGTGGCGGTAAGACGCAGCGGAAGCCATTCTATCCAATGATAGGCTTGTCGTGCGAATACGCCGAATTCGCCGAGCTCAGCGTCATTCTGGTTATCCCAACGCGTATAGATGAACTGTGCCATACGATACAATATTGCGCCAACTGGCCCAAGTCCCAGCAGCATTGTAATCACGAACCACGCTATTACTCCGAACACACGACGATGTGAGGCCAGCAGCCCTTCTTCAATAGTGACGCGCGCAACTTCCTCGTAACTCAGATCATGACATGACATTCCACGCCATGTAGAAAGAGTACTGCGCGCTCTATTTAAATCGTTGTCACGTAGCGCTTTGTGAATGTCGGTATAGTAATGACTGAACTGGCGGAAGCCCATGGTGAGGTACAGTACCAGCACACTGAATGCCCAGGCGAACGCCGGATGGATAAGGTATGACAACCAATACAGTGCAGCTGTACCGCATAACGGCAATAACACCGCAAGTAGCCAAGCAATCTTGCCATGTTTATGCTCGCCCGTGTTTAAGTGACGCTGAAAAAAATTGACATAGCGTGTCAGCCAAACAAACAAGTACTTGCGCGAAGCAAGCGGGTGTAATTGTTCCAGCAACAGGGCGACGATTAGGGAAAACAGGCTCATGGCATCTCTGGGCGCGTAGGCTTAGTTAGCCCGCAAGATACCACACGCAGGCTTATGCGACATACCATTAACCCAACCGTTTCATTTATGACGCACTCGTTTGCTGTCATTCGTTTGCCATGAAACATTTTGTTCAGTCGTATGTATGAATCTACTCCGCTACTTCACCAACTCGCAAGCGAATTTGTGAAGTTTGCAGGTTATATAATCATTCCCGCCGCAACAGTGTTATTCGTCGCCTCATCAATGACGATAAAGCTGCCAGTAAAACGGTTTTTGATGTAGCTGTCGAATACCAGCGGCTGTTGCACCTTCATCGCCACGCGAGCAATGTCGTTCATGTTGAGCGTGGCGCTGCTGTGCTGTTCCAGTGTATTAACATCCACACGATATTCAAGGCGCGCAAACACACACTTCACCACACGCGTGGTGTGCTTGATAATGTACTTGCGATTCAGATCAAGCGGCAACTCAGATAGCCAGCACAGCATGGCCTCAAATTCTTTGGAAACTTGTGGCATAGTGGCAGACTTCACGAACATATCGCCACGCGAAATATCGATCTCATCCGTCAGGGTTAGCGTGACCGACTGTGGCGCGCAAGCACATTGCAAGTTGCCGTCGTAGGTGACGATCTCCTTCACCTTGGTGGTACGGCCGGAAGGCAAGATAGTAATTTCATCGCCCGCCGCGATATCTCCCGACTCAATACGTCCCATGTAACCGCGGAAATCGTGATATTCCTGTGTCTGCGGACGGCATACCCATTGCACGGGGTAGCGGAAATCGGTAGTGTTGATGTCATAGTCAATCACCACATTTTCCAGCAGTTCCAGTAGTGGGCTGCCTTGATACCAATTTAAATTTTCGCCGCGCTCCACCACCATGTCGCCATTCAATGCCGACATTGGAATACAGGTCATCTCATGCAGGCCCAGCTGCGCGGCAAATGCACGATACTCTGCGCAAATCGCGTCGAACGTTTCTTTCGAATAATCTACCATATCCATTTTGTTGACGGCCAGCACAATGTGCGGCACACCCACCAGGCTGGTGATGAAAGTATGACGACGTGTTTGTGTCAGTACGCCCTTGCGTGCATCAATTAATATGACAGCAAGGTTTGCTGTGCTGGCCGCAGTAACCATGTTGCGCGTGTACTGCTCATGCCCAGGCGTGTCGCCGATGATAAATTTGCGTTTGGGCGTGGCAAAGTAACGATAAGCTACGTCAATGGTAATTCCCTGCTCGCGCTCCGCCTGCAAGCCATCGGTGAGCAGTGATAAATCCACTGCACCCATGCCGCCCCGCCGCTCGCTGGTTTTGGTAATGGCGGAAAGTTGATCCTCGAAAATGGACTTGGAGTCGTGTAACAAGCGGCCAATTAACGTGCTCTTGCCATCATCGACGCTGCCAGCAGTGATAAAACGAAGTAGCTGTGTGGTGTCGCTCATAATTAAAAGTAACCTTCTTTTTTGCGCAGTTCCATTGATGCCTCTGAGGTCTGATCGTCCATACGTGTCGCACCGCGCTCGGTAATGCGTGTGATAGCTGTTTCTTCAATAATTTCCTGCGCGTTGCGCGCATGCGACTCTACCGGACAGGTACAAGTCATATCGCCCACCGTACGGAAACGCACCATCATTTTTTCCACCGTTTCACCTGACCGCGGCTGCACCAGATGCGACACGGGCAAAATACCATTGTCACGGCGAATCACCTCGCGTTCATGCGCGTAGTAGATATCGGGGATATATAGCTTCTCACGTGAAATATATTCCCAAATATCCATTTCCGTCCAGTTGCTGATCGGAAACACGCGAATATTTTCACCGGCATGCACCCGCGTGTTGTAGGTATCCCACAACTCGGGGCGCTGATTTTTTGGATCCCACTGACCGAACTCGTCGCGGAAAGAAAAGATGCGCTCCTTGGCTCGTGCCTTTTCCTCGTCACGGCGCGCACCGCCAATACAAGCATCGAAACCAAACTCGGCAATCGTTTCCAGTAAAGTCACAGACTGGAAGGCATTGCGTCCCTGATCTGCATTTTTCAACACGATCGTTCCCTTCTTGATCGAGCCATCCAACGAACGTACGATTAGCCGCTCGCCCAAATCAGATGCCAGTTTGTCGCGACAAGCGATCACTTCCGGAAAGTTATGCTCAGTATCGATGTGTACCAGTGGAAACGGAAAGCGCGCTGGGCGAAAAGCCTTTTCAGCCAGGCGCAGCATGACGATGGAGTCCTTGCCACCAGAGAATAGCAACGCAGGATTTTTGCATTCCGCCGCCACCTCTCGCATGATGTGGATAGATTCACTTTCCAGTACATCCAGATGGGTAAAAGGTTGATTACTCATTTTTTCTCAACTTCTAAAAATATAAATTCAAGATAACTGAATCTATGGTTCAATAAATAATGCGCCGCGGATGAATTAAGGCACGCCTTTTCAGATATCTACCGAAAGCCAGAACAGACTATACCTGCCTGATCGGAGTAATCTTGTTCACATGCAAACCGCACTCCTTATTTTGCGTGTCCTCCCACCACCAGCGCCCGGAGCGGATATCTTCGCCCGGTGTGATTGCACGCGTACAGGGTGCGCAACCAATGCTGGGATAAAAGCGGTCATGCAGTTTGTTATAAGGCACCTCATACTGCTTGAGATATTCCCACACTTCGGCGTTACTCCAGTCGAGCAGCGGATTGAATTTCTGTAAGCCGTTATCGACGTCGAACGCCGATACCTGCAAAACACCGCGCGTGAGCGCCTGCTCATGACGCATACCTGTGACCCAGGCGCGTTTGCCCGATAAGGCGCGACGTAGCGGCTCCACCTTGCGGATATGGCAGCAGCTTTTACGCAGCTCTACGCTGTCGTAAAAGCCGTTCACCCCATTTTGGGCGACGTACTCTTCGATCCGCCGAGCATCTGGGAAAAAAATTTGCAGCGGCACGCTGTAATGCGCACGAACCTCCTGCATCAGGTCGTAAGTTTCTTGCGGCAGACGCCCGGTGTCCAAGCTAAACATTTCGATGTCGGGCTGATATTTGTTGATCAAATCGGTCAGCACCATATCTTCCGCTCCCAAACTGTTAGCAAAAATAACGGGCGCGTAGTCACGCACAGCATTGGCCAATATAGTGCGTACTTGATCAATTTTTGGTTGCAACTCACTCATTTGTTGAACCTGCTGTTGCAATTCCATCACGTTTTACACGACGGAACAGGGGTAG
>JANMWF010000200.1:0-4778 GCA_031393845.1 Nitrosomonadales bacterium
GGTTGAACACGACAAACGGGCTGGAAGACCCTCGTTTCATATTGCCGATAACAAGCCAGAGTGCTTTATGATGCACGTACAATCGACAATGAACGAAGGGTATCGACATGGAAATTAACACCATGCAAGGAATTGGGGCAGGACTTTTTGCCTTCGCGTTGCTGCATACATTTGCCGCAAAATCATTGGACAGTCTCGCCCACCGTTACCCTAGACATGCAGGTCTGTTTCATCTATTGGGCGAGGTTGAAGTGGTTTTCGGATTCTGGGCATTCGTTCTGATTGTCGTGATGGCGCTGGTATCGGGGGGAGCGAAAGCAATTGCTTACGCTGAGTCACGCCAGTACACGGAGCCTCTGTTCGTGTTTGTCGTGATGGTGGTGGCCGCCTCACGGCCAGTACTGGAGATCGTCAGACACTTACTTATGTTAGTGGCACGCCTGATACCGGTACGTACGAGCCTTGCATTAGTTTGGCTGGGCTTGGCTGCGGTACCGTTGATGGGTTCGTTGATTACCGAGCCCGCTGCCATGACGCTTGCCGCGTTGATGCTAGCACCCCAGATTTTCCGGCAAGGAATACCGGAATGGCTTAAATATGGAGCGCTGGGCGTGCTGTTTGTTAATATTTCAATTGGTGGCACGCTGACGCCTTACGCTGCACCACCGGTACTCATGGTTGCCTCGGCATGGAATTGGGATACTGTGTTCATGGCGTCAACTTTTGGCTGGAAATCGGGTCTTTCTGTGCTGATTAATGCAGCTGGAATCACATTCTTGCTGCGTTCGCATATTCACGAAGACACTCCATTCGTAATTGTCGATCCCGCGCCCCCAATTCCCTTGCTGGTCAGCGCAATCCATTTGGCATTTTTGGCCGCTGTCGTCAGTTTGGCCCATCACCCCGTGCTGTTTTTGGGATTATTCCTGTTGTTTCTCGGCTATACGCAAGCATATGAACGATATCAAAACCCGCTGATGCTCAAAGAAGGCCTGCTGGTCGGTTTTTTTCTGGCTGGATTGGTCGTATTGGGCGGTATGCAGCAATGGTGGCTGCAACCCATCGTCTCCAGTCTCGGCCCGACAGCTTTGTTCTTTGGCGCCCTCGGACTGACCGCTATTACAGACAATGCGGCGCTCACATATCTGGGCTCGTTGATTGCCGGTATGTCAGATCAGGCAAAGTACATGCTGGTTGCAGGTGCAGTAGCCGGGGGTGGTCTGACCGTGATTGCCAATGCGCCTAATCCGGCCGGCGTGGCACTACTCAGGCGTGGCTTTAACAATGAATCGATTGGAGCTATCGGTTTGTTGCTGGGCGCGCTGCCGCCGACTACTGTTGCAGCATTATTTTTTCTGTTGTGAAAATTAGAATAGTTTGGAAAGCTTTGGTAAAAACTTTGCCATTGTCCAAACTGACGGTTTTTCTGGAAAAGAGGTCCGACTGCAGGGTGTGAATTTAATTCAAACTTGGCTCCTTTAGAGGTGCCCTTTAGTTGCTGCTGACGCCTTACGCTGCACCACCGGTACTAATGCCATTCGACTTATTGCTTATCAAGCGCATACCATTTCATAGTGGTGATTTGTTTATTTTTTATTGTTTAATAAGGGGGGCGACAGGTTGCTAGGCATTGCACAAAATTCTGATTAGAATGCTACAACGCATTAATTCAAAATTTACTTATTAAGTATAGCCACCGATGCAATTTACCCACTTTACCGATTATTCATTGCGCACCTTAATTTACTTGGGCGCTCAGCAAAGCACTTTGGCTACAATCAGCGAGGTTGCTGAGAAATATGGTATTTCGCAAAGCCATTTAACGAAAGTCGTGCATCAACTGGCCAACCGCGGCTATATTCAAACCACGCGCGGCAAGGGAGGGGGAATGCGCTTGGCGCGCTTACCGCAATTGATCAATATCGGGGATGTCGTGCGCGATATGGAAGGGAATATCAATCTGGTTGAATGCTTCAATGCAAAAAATCAAAGCTGTCCCTTGCTGCCCGCGTGTATCCTCAAGTCAGTACTTGCAGAGGCGCGTAAAAATTTCTTTGACACTTTGGATCGCTACACTCTGGCAGACTTGTTGACTAATAAATCATCTCTGAGAAAAATTACCGGACTCCAGAAAAGCGCACATTAAAACCATTACTAAAACTGTATTGCTGACGCCTTTTTTTGCTCAATCTGTAACTCAGGTTAGATAGCCGGCAAATTCGGCAACGCAATCTTGTTGTCGGTGCTGAACTGATAATCCTTGAACACATGCTCGGCCGTTAGTATCTGATAGGTCCCATCCGGTAAGCGGCGCGTGGTGTCCTTGAGGCGGTAGGTGTTGTGTCCGCAAGTCCAGCAGTCAAAGTTGCGCATAGCGGTGCACAAACAGGTCTTATCCATAACGGAGATTTTCTTGGCGTTCGGGTGAGCCGCCACCTCGGCGTTGTAAGCCGTGATGTACGCGCAATTACCGTTACCGTCGAGCAGGTAGCCGTAGGCTTCGCAGTTGGGACGAATGCCAGCGCCAATGGCCGGGCTCTTCTTCAACATGCGCATGGGGTAGCCTGTAGGCGAGATCATATTCACCTCAATGTCTTCCTCGTTGGCCTTAAAGTACTCTTGCACAATTTTTTCCGGCAAACCGCACTCCTGCGTTGCCGTAAAGCGCGTTGCCACTTGCACCGCCGCCGCACCCGTTTCCAGATACGACACTGCATCGCTACCGGTAAAAATTCCGCCGGCTGGTATGATCGGAATATCCAACTTTTCGGTCTGCAAGTACTGATAAATTTCTCTGCAGATTTCTCGCAGATCGTATTTCATCCAGTCCAAGCCGAAGCCCAAGTGGCCACCGGCCAGTGGCCCCTCTATCACGATATAATCCGGCAGGCGGTTAAGCTTGGCATTTTTGCGCAAGAAAATTTGCAGCGCACGTAGCGAGGAGACAATGATACCGAGCTTGGCATCGCGGAAACGAGGATGATCTTCCATCAACGCGAATGAGCCCAGATGCAACCCGGCACTCAGGGTTATTCCATCTATACCGGCAGAGAGCGCCCCGTGCAACCGTACTCGCAAGGTTTCGCGCGGTGCATTCATAGTAAGCTTTTCCATGCAGTTGACGAAAATCATACCGGAACCGCGCTTGGCTTCCATGGCTCGGCTCAGGTGCAGGCGCGTCGACTCTGCAATCTGCCCAAGATCGAATTGCACCTTAGACTTATCCGTGTTGGCGACATTGTACTTGTACTGCTTAAGCTTTGATTTAACGAAATTTGTATTTAAAAGCCGGTCCGTTACTGTTGGCAGCATGGCATCGGAAAGATGCCCGATGCCGCCAAGGCGCGCAGCTTCCAGCGCCAGTTCGGCAGTGGAAATATCAACCCCCATCCCGCCTATCATGATAGGCACAAGCTCTTGCTTGCCAAATTTCAAACGAAAATCATTAACACACTTCATTGCTATCCTTCAATTCAAGTCGCTATATTACCTTGGTAATAGTAGGCGGTCTCCCGCATCATGCACAAATAGTTGTCAGAAACTATCTGGATATTCATATTAACAAGCATCCCGAAAACAGAACGTTGATCGATGCTGTAGGAACATGACTTTCAAGCACTACAGATTTTTCACAGGCAACGCAAAGCCAATTTATATTTATAAACGTGGAAGCGATGGGGTTAATCGAAATAGGAACAGGCACGTTCGGCGAAAACCATTTACACCCACCCGAAAAAACGGTTTTTCACAGCCTCAAATATGAATATGGACAAGCGCTTCCAGCTTGTTTTTCGCCGCGCCGCTGGCAATAACTTCCTTGGCCTTTTTGACACCTTCTTGCAGCGTTGCAGCCAGCCCCGCCACATAAATGGCCGCACCAGCGTTAAGCTGCACGATGTCACGTGCGGGGCCTGGCTGATTATCCAGCACCGATAACAACATCGTGCGCGCCTCATCGGCATTGGCAACGCGTATGCTATCCAGCGGCGCTGCGTGCAAATCGAAATCTTGCGGTTGCACTAGATATTCGAGTACCGTTCCGTCCTTCAGTTCCGCAATATAAGTTGGTCCGCTGATGGAAATTTCATCCATACCGTCTGCGCCATGCACCACCAACACGTGCCGACTACCGAGCTGCTGCAGTACGCGTGCCAATTTCACCGTCAGATCTCGTTGGAATACGCCCATTACCTGGTTCTGTGCGCCCGCCGGGTTAGTAAGCGGGCCCAGCAGATTGAAGAGCGTGCGTACGCCGAGTTCACGCCGCACTGGAGCAGCGTATTTCATCGCGCTGTGATGATTAGGCGCAAACATGAAGCCTACACCAAGTTCCTGCACACAGTGCGCCACTTGCTGCGGCGTATGATTTACATTGACGCCAAGCTTTTCCAGAATATCAGCACTGCCGCAGGTGCTGGAAACTGAACGTCCACCATGTTTGGCTACGCGTGCGCCCGCTGCCGCTGCGACTAGCGCGCTGGTAGTGGAAATATTAAAGGTCTGCGCACCATCACCGCCCGTGCCGCAGGTATCAATCAAATATCTATCATCCTGCACCGTTACTTTGCTCGACAGATCGCGCATTACCTGCGCTGCCGCCGCAATCTCACTGACAGTCTCTCCTTTCATTCGTAACGCGACCAAAATCGCTGCGACTTGAGCATGTGTAAGCTGTCCGCCCATAATGTTTCGCATCAACTCGAGCATGTCGTTATGCGGCATGTCTTCACGATTTAGCAGGCGATTTAGCAGGCTGGCATAGTCCATTAGCGTTCACC
>JANMWF010000210.1:0-7611 GCA_031393845.1 Nitrosomonadales bacterium
CAAGAATCCCTGAAAGAGAAAGGGTGTGCCAAGCCACGATCGATCAAGGTCAGAGACAAACATGCCGATCTCGAGTTTGCTGGAAGGAATCTCTATTGTCATTTGATTAAGTGTAACGCATATCCATTCATTCCGAAAAGCACTTCAGTCCTATTCCAGATGCGGCAGAGGGTGTTGTGGCTGATCATGCCAGAGAATATTCTCGGACATCGAGATTGAAAGCGCCAGTTGGCAGGCCGCGCAAAATATGAACTGCCGCCGTCGTTTCGGGTTGCCAAAGTAAATCTAGTGCAGCGGGATGCGGCACCGGGCTTTTGTCTGGGCCACTAATGATCAGTACGCGTGGTTTAAGTCGGCGTACCTTGCTCTGGCTGATGATAACTGCGACTTCTCCAGAGGACAGCTCAACCAAGGAGCCAACCGGAAAAATACCGATTGTCTGGATGAATTGCTCGACCATGGAGTCAAGGTAATACTCGCCGCTCATAGTGCTGATACTTTTCAATGCTTCATAGGCTGACACAGCTTTGGTATGGGAACGGGTATTGGTCAGCGCGGTAAATGAATGAACGATTGCAGCCATGCGTCCGAACAAACTGATATCACCTTTAGATATTCCTGCGGGGTAGCCGCTCCCGTTTTCTCGCTCATGATGCTGGGAGATACCTTCCAGAATATCGGCATGCAGATTAGGCGTCTCTTTAAGAATTTCAAGGCCCAAGCGTACATGGCCTTTGATCGTTTCAAATTCATCCAAAGTCAGCCGGTCGTTCTTCTGCAACAGTTCGCTCGGTAACTTTATATTTCCAATATCAAGCAACAATCCGGTGATGCCCAGGCGCTCGAGATAGTCTTTAGGCAAGCCTATATGTCGACCCAGCGCAATCAGATAAACGGCTGTCTGGAGCGCATACCCATAGCTGACATTGTCCTGCTGACGTAATCGCATGACCAGCATCAGCGCATTAGGATTTCGCACCATACTACCCACTACTTCCTGAATTACTACCTCCACTTCTTCGATATCGAGATTTTTGTCAGAGCGAATGTCTTGAACAAGGTTACCCAGTGCTTTTTCTGTGAGCGCATAAGCCTTGCCGGCTGGAGCAAGCTCCTCCTCGATAGGTCTGGCATCGTTATATATTGTTAACTCGACGCTGGCAGGGATAAAGCCAGGTCGCTTGACATTTACAATCTGCACCTCCAATGTCGCAGGGCGCGGATCAGAATCGAAAGATTTTTTTTGAGCGCCAGATTTATCTGTAGAGTCTGATTTAAATTTAAACAAACCTTTTATTTTGCCGGAAAATGTGGCCGGCAATCCTGCTTTAATCTGCGCCTCTGAAGTCGCGTGGAGATACTTACTGATGTTCTGTGGGGTTGTGCCGGTGAGAGTTAAATGGCCCAATTTTGACGGTTCGGACACCGCATCTTTAGCATTCAGGGCGACTGGGGTCTGTTCTTCTGCTGACTTTTCCTCGACTGATTCAGGTGCCGAACGGTCGGTGATAACAGTTTGATTGGCGCTGTCAGGAGCATGGCTAAAGCCTGTGAACGGTAACGTGATGGAATCGCGTCTGTCTGACTCCGCTTTCCCCGTAGAGACAGGTTTCGCTGTTTGAAGTCCTTGTGTTGATTTATCCCAGTCGATTAAAACTAATTTACAATATTCTTGCAATTGCCTGATTTGTTCATTGTTCTCGATCAGGAATCCCTGAGGAAGGAAGGGTGTATCAAGGCACGATCGATCAAGATCAGAGACGAACATGCCTACCTTGAGTTTGTTGGAAGGAATCTCTGTTTTCATGCGGCTAAGTGTAACGCTCATTCGTTCCGAAAAATACCTCAGTCCTATTCCAATGACAAGTGCCCTTGGAGAGACATTCCCTGTTTACATGACCCATAAATTATCCAAATTTAACCATGATTATCCCAGCAATAAAATATCAAATTAATCAAGATTGTCAGTTAGTGTGAAATTAGTTTTGTTTTAAAGCGCGAATAGCTAATTATGTACACTTTTTCAAGTGGATGCCAATAGAAAACGATAGAAGTGGCAAACGAGGCGATAGATGGTGAAGATTCTGATTTTGAGATGCGCGTTATTAATCGAGAGGTAACTGCATTGTGTGGATTTCATAGGGTGAATTTATGGCTGGGGTCTACCATTTTTATTTCGGATCAAGCGATTCTATGGCACTACCAAAAATGCAGTGAAGACACAAATATGGATTGTAGTTTCGATCTACGTCTTGGTCGCCATCGTGAAAAAACGGCTCAATGCTGAGGGAGATTGAAAAAATGGACACCCACGTTTTATTAAACTTGAAACGGAGATGTGAGATGAAACAGAAAGTACCAAGCGCAATTTACAGCAAAGAATTTCGTGAACAGGCGGTCAAGCAATTCACAGAAGAAGGGTTAAGCCCGAAGGAAGCAGCGCGGCGTTTGTCGATGCCTGTTTCCACATTGGAGTACTGGTTAAAGGCCGCGCAGATAGGAAAGTTGGGCAATGTCGGCAAGACACAACGCCCGCTGACCGAGATTGAACTGGAACTAGCCAAGACCAAACGAGAACTGGCGGAAATAAAAATGGAGCGCGACCTGTTAAAAAAAGCGGCGGCGCATTTTGTTAGAGAAGTACGGTGAAGTACGCGATGATGAAGGAATTACGGGGTGATTACCCGGTGCCGTTTATGTGCCGTATCTACGAAGTTTCGCGGAGCGGGTATGACACTTGGCTTGGGCGGCCGCCATCGAAACGGGCACAGGATGAGGGGCGACTGGAAGTGGAAATCCGAGCCGTCAACCAACGCACCCACGAGACCTATGGTCCAGAGCGACTCCAAGAAGACTTGGCTGAAAACGGCGTCAACACCAGCGCTTATAGCATCAAGCGCATTCGCAGGAAGTTAGGGATACGCTGCAAACAAAAACGCAAGTTCAAGGCGACGACAAACTCGGATCACGCCATGCCGGTTGCGCCAAACTAGCTGGAGCAGAAACTCAAGGCGATCGTCCCAAATCAGATCTGGGTGACTGACATCACCTACATCCCGACTGATGAGGATTGGCTCTATCTGGCAGGCCACAAAGATTTGTTCAGTGGCGACTTAGTGGGCTACGCCATGAGCAAGCGCATGACCAGAAACTTGGTCAGCCAATCGCTGTTTCGGAGTGTGGCGGCAAAACGCCCACCGCGCGGACTGATACACCACTCGGATCGGGGTAGCCAGTATTGCGCCCATGAGTACAAAAAACTGCTCGATCAGTTCGGCATGGTGCCATCGATGTCGCGCCGGGGGGGCCGCTACGACAGCGCCCCCATGAAAAATTTAAGGGATTGCTCAAAAATGAATTGGTGCATCACCGGCGCTTCAAGACCCGCGCCGAGGCCATTCAGGTCATCACCGAATACATCGAGATTTTACCGGCGGCAGCGCAAGCAAACACATTTTGGATATCTGTCTTCTGTCGCACTTGAGCGCCAATTCTATGAAAATAGGTTGGCGGCATGAACCCGTTGGTGTCCATTATTGACAACCGACCTTAGTTTGAATACATTGAAGTTTTTTACAATCGAAGACGTCTGCACTCAACACTGGACTACAAATCACCGATGCAGCTCTTGAATAACTGGATCAGTGCTCAACAACAGGAAAAGCTGGTAGCATGAAACTCGCCTCTTGGAAGATGAAAAACCGGGGGAAAGTCAGTTCTCGAGCCGACTACTCTTGCTCTTTCGCGCTCGGTCTGGCAGGATTAGGTTTGAACCGCCGCAGGTATGCCAATGCATATTAGGCAGCAAATAAATAGAACACAGTAACAATCCCCCTCTGGCGGGTTTGTTGTAGCTCGGTAGATACTGTCAGTGAATCCCTATACGATCCCGGATGATGAGATACAAGCTGCTGCGGCACTACTGCGGGCAGGCGAGACTGTGGCTTTTCCCACTGAGACTGTCTACGGATTGGGGGCGGATGCGTCCAATCCACTTGCAGTGCAAAAGGTTTTTGAGATCAAGGGCCGACCAAACTATCATCCTCTAATCGTTCATATTGTCGCAGCCTCTCAACTACCAGCTTGGGCGCAGAGCATCCCCGACGCTGCATGGCGACTGGCAGAAGCATTTTGGCCGGGTCCACTGACCTTGATTCTGCAACGATCCAGCCAAGTGCCGAATGAGGTCACCGGTGGGCAAGATACCGTAGGCCTGCGCGTGCCTGACCACCCTGTCGCGACTGCCCTACTGCGCGCATTCGGCGGCGGAATTGCAGCACCATCAGCCAATCGTTTTGGACAGGTAAGCCCAACCACAGCGCAACACGTGCATGACAAACTGGGATCCAGGATGGGTATGATTTTGGATGGGGGGCCATGCCGTATCGGTGTGGAATCCACCATCGTTAGCTTAATGCATGGGCAGGCTGTGTTATTGCGGCCTGGCGGGCTTCCCATCGAAGCCATTGAAGACGCACTTAACAAGAAACTATTACTGACTCAACCGGTTGCCTCTAAGGTGCGGGCTTCCGGCATGCTGGACTCACACTATGCCCCCGCAACTCCAATTGAGATCCATCCGGCAGACGAATTGTGGCATCGAGCGCATCAACTGGCTACACTGGGCTATAAAGTGGCTGTTCTTAATCTAAATAATGATAACGAATATGTCGACAGTGGTGGAATCACAAGCTTTCAGATGCCTCTACTAGCTGATGAATATGGACGCGAGCTCTATGCGACACTGCACCGTATTGATCACGTCAGTTTCGATCGTATTTTGGCGGAAGCCCCTCCAGCAACACAAAAGTGGGTTGCAATCAATGACCGTATGCGGCGCGCTGCTCAAGGGGCAGCAAATAAAAACAAAATATTGGTGGCAGGAGATCACCAATAACGAAATAGAAATCAGGTATAGCCACGTGCAGCGGAGAATGAAACCGTTACCCCCTTGGTAAGCGACTTAGATTTTTTCAGCTGTGCTCAGCTCACTTAAACATTCAAGCGCCGATGAATAAAAATCGTCATTTCTCCGGGAATGAAAATAATAATTTCTTTCATAATCCGGCCATCTAATTCTGGATCAGGACCTTTTTAGCAGGTGGGCCTTTATCATATTGGTCTTGTAATATGACAAACTCCTCGTGTTTTTTTAATCTTTCCTTGCCATATATATCGCAAAGTTCAACTGAAATGTTATGAATGGGTGCAGTTACTAAAAAATCATCAATTGTTTCCACGATGTCGTGGTCAATAAATTGAGATCTGCTGGCATCTATTATGAGCGTACTGTTTGGTTTGACATGCAAAAGAAGCTTTCTCAGTAATGCCTTATTCAGGAAGGCAACATCTTTATTAAGCGTTAACCTATAAGATGAGCCATTTTGAGTCATAGTAATGGCGGCACGGTAATTAGCCTTAATCACGAAAAACAAACCAACTATGAGGCCAATTGCCATTCCTTTTAATAAATCCGTCGTCAATATTGCCGATATTGTGATAACAAAAGGCAGCAATTGACTCCACCCTTTGCGATAAAAATCCATAAACAAGGCGGGCTTAGCTAATTTAAACCCTGTATGCAACAAAATAGCGGCCAAACAACCAAGCGGAACATAATTTATATAACTCGCAAAGAACATTACGCTCAACAATATACATAAGCCATGAATAAAAGAAGATAGGGGAGTTTTACCACCAGCGTAAATGTTTCCTGAACTGCGCACAATGACAGCAGTAATCGGTAATCCTCCGATTAATCCGCTAATAATATTTCCGACTCCTTGTGCTTTTAGCTCTCTGTTAGTCGGAGCAGTGCGTTTCAAAGGATCCAGCTTATCTACTGCTTCAAGGCTTAACAACGTTTCGAGACTGCCAATAATAGCAAGCGTTGCTGCAATAAGATAAACCTGAGGATTAGTCCAGTAACTGTAGTCTGGAAATGAGAAATTACTCAAGAACTCGCCGACATTATTTGAGACAGGAACATTCACCAAGTGTACTGCACTGACCGCCCAATCCGGCGCCCATCGTTCAGCAGCTAAATTATAAATAACACCCCAGATGACGGCGATTAAAGGACCAGGGATAAGTTTTAAAAATTGCTGATGTTTAAACCAAGGCCTTTCCCAAATTATTAGTATAAGCAGGGCAACCGTGCATATAAGCATAACGCCATGTGAAATGGAGCTAAATGCATCTAATATTGGGAGAAAAAGTTCATGCGCATCTGCCTCACTGTAGGCTTCAGGGCCTCCGAAATTTTCACTATAACCAGTCGCATGAGGGATCTGTTTAATAATTAAAATCAAGCCAATGGCAGCCAACATCCCTTTAATGACAGCTGAAGGGAAAAAAGCTCCGATGACCCCTGCTTTGAGGAAGCCAGCTATCAGTTGCATAATGCCCGCTAGTACCACGGCAACCAAAAACCCTTGGAAACTACCTAAAGTTTCAATAGCGTTAAAAACAATCACAGTTAAACCAGCCGCTGGGCCTGAGACGCTCAGTTGTGAACCGCTTAACCAAGCGACAACCAAACCACCGACCATTCCTGCTATAAGCCCAGAAAACAAGGGTGCTCCAGATGCCAGAGCGACACCAAGACATAGCGGAAGAGCCACTAAAAAAACCACGATACCCGCAGGCAAATCATCTTTTAGGTGTCGAAAGTAGTATTGCACGAGCTGCTGGGTCATTGTTTTCGTCTCCACAATTTTATGTTAATCGCTTCGGGTTAAATTCCCCGTCCCTTGGGGCGAAGGCTGGCTGAAAGCCAGCGGATTATAAGAGCGCATTTAATACCCCCATGGCTTACTGCCAGATGCTTTATTTTGGTCTTAAAACCAATACATCACAGGGCGCCAGTTTTAAAATGCGGTCCGCAAAAGAGCTGAGGAAAAGCCCAGAAAAACCTCTCTTATTCCTTGTTGCTACCACAATCATTCCCGCATTAACCTCTTTAGCATACTCAGCCAGTCGTTCTGCTGGAGACTGCGCAAATAAAACTTCAAAGTGAGCTTTTTTGAATGCGGGCAAAGGCATCATTTCACTTGCTTTATTTTTAATGAAATTTAGCATTTGTTGTTTCAAACTTTCAACTGTTACCTTATCAGGAATTTCCTCAACACCCATCTCACTAACACTAATATTTTCCTGGATAACATGAACGAAGTAAGTTTCTCTTTTGGTCCAGACATATTCATGCCCCCACCTTGAGATACTTGGCATAAACTCTTCTTCGGTTGGCATGGCAATAACTATTTTTTGTGGGTTCATTTTCCTCACCTTAACTTATTCTGGGGATAAAATCATATTTGAAAGTAGGTTATTCAGGATTATTGAGAATTAACGCGTCGTCATAAAAATCTACCACACCAGTTGCTATGTCATGTTTGCCGCCAATAATACCAATCGCACCAGTTTCAACCATCTTTTTTAAAATTGGGCTACGTTCCATGATGGCATGTAATGTTTTTTTTACGTTCAGAGTGGCTATTTTTTCTACAAACTTAGGGTTGCTTGAATTACGATTTTCGGTTTCGCTACTTTCATCATAAACCGCTGGCTGTATTTTACTTAATAGGGCGGTTAGGTTACCCATTTCTAAGT
>JANMWF010000211.1:0-7364 GCA_031393845.1 Nitrosomonadales bacterium
GAGTTTGGCGTGTCAGCCGAACGCATACGCCAGATTGAGCAGAAAGCCATGGCGAAAATGCAAGTGTCAATGCTGTCCGCGAGGGTGTAATTAGTTTTGTGCAAACGGTCATTTGGCAGGAAGCTATCAGCATAAAGAAACAGCAATGCACGACTAATGGTAGCGCCAAAAATATATGATTATTTCTCAGGCTCTCAAACCTCGGGTGGGGTATTGTTCACTCCCGCCACAAGCAGTGGGACAACAACTGCGCTCTTACAATTAGCTGACTTTAGCCAGCCTTCGCCCAAAGTGGGGGTAAATCAACCCGCAGAAATTAAGCTGCTCGGCGGAATAAACAGTGAAATACATCTACGGCAATTTCATTTCACTACTCTGAGCCGAGGCTTGCTAGGGAGATTAGGTTTATCTGGCGCAGTCTCACTACTACTATCAGTTGGAAGTGTTGGTACGGAGTCATTTCCCTGAAACACAAGCCCTTGCCCGGTTTCCTTGGCGAAAATTCCAATCACCGCAGTTATCGGCACTACCAGTCCATGCGATACACCGCCAAAGCGCCCACCGCAGGTAATTTCCTCATTACCAATATGCAGGTTACGCACTGCATCCATGCTAAGGTTAATCACGATTTCGCCATCTTTGACATACGCGTTTGGCACTCGCGTTTGCTCATCCACCTTCACTGCCAAATAGGGGGTTAAAGCGCTATCGGAACACCAGTCGTAAATCGCACGTATCAAATATGGCTTTGTAGAAAACCCCTTCACTTTCGCATCGCTTTTTCGGCTGCCGTCATCGCTTCAATATATGCTGGACGCGAAAATAATCGCTCAGCATATTTCATCAGCGGCGCAGCCTCCTTGGCAAGTTGAATATTATAATATTCCAATCGCCATAGTAATGGGGCGATTGCCACGTCGAGCATGGAGTATTCATCATTCAGCATGAATTTTTGCTTGGCAAAAATCGGGGCAATCTGAGTCAGACTGTCGCTCACTGATAGGCGCGCCTTATCTGCGGTCTTTTGCACTCCACTTTCCAGTGCACCAATGTGGCAGAACATCTCGCTCTCGAAGCGATGTAAAAATAGACGTGCGCGCGCACGCATTACCGGATCGGCAGGCATCAACTGTGGATGCGGGAATCGTTCGTCAATATATTCGTTAATAATATTGGACTCACACAGCACCAAGTCGCGCTCTACCAGCACTGGTACCATATTATAGGGATTCATTATCACGAGATCTTCGGGTTTGTTGAACACGTCAACATCAATGATCTGGAAATCCATCCCTTTTTCATATAACACGATACGGCAGCGCTGACTGAACGGGTCTGTTGTTCCCGAGTAAAGCGTCATCATGGCGCGGCTCACACTTTTATCAGATGGTTACGGGCCATCATGCGACGCACTAACAGAAAACCTGTAACGGCCAGTACCGGAGTAATAACAAGAACGGCAAGCACCGGCATAGTGCCAGTGCCGTTTACGCCAGATATCCAAATATACCTTTCAAACAGCGTACCGACAATAATACTAGCAGCCACTGTCAAAATAATAGGCGGTGAGTGCCGTGATGCTCTCATGGCCAGCACAGTGAATGGAATAATTAATTTTAGAATTATCATCGACCACCATAGTACGCTGTAGTCGCCATTCTGCATCCCCATCACGCGATCCACTTCGTTTGGAAGATTTGGATACCAGATGACTAAATATTGTGCAAAAAAAGTATATACCCATAGCAAAGTGAATGCGAACATCATCTGTGCGAGATAGTTGTAAACATAATCATTAACTGGGCGCACCAGTTTGCCACGCGTATTCAATACATAAATCCACGTCACCAGGAATGCCATGAACATATTGAAATTGCTAATAAAATGCTGCATGCCGTAAATCGCACTGTGCCAAGATGGCACAAGCGTCATCTCAAAGTCCCACGCTACCATAGTGCCGTATAGCACATAAGTATAGGGAATCCAACAAGCAATTTTATGAAAGCTTTCTTGATCTTCCTTGCTGCGATCACTTACCTCCTGTCGCTTGATAAACACCCAAAAAATAGTCATCACTGCCAACATTCCGAGTACTTGGCGTGCCACCAGAAAAGTATAGTTATGCCAAGCGGGCAAATGATGTCCATGCTCGGTGGCCGTGCTCAACCATGGGAAGGTGTGTTCACCGCCAACCAATAGTATTATCAGTAATACAAATGCCAACGGAAAAAGCGCGAACAAGGATACCGCTAATCGGCGAATTTCGTAGCGCCATTGGGCACCCACCAAGTGCAACACCGCACTCAATGTTACCCCCCCCAGCGCAAGATAAAGCACCACTAAAAAGCTAGCTGTCAAAACTGACCAATTGCTATACGAAATCATTTGCTGCACTCCCTTATTTGGCTGCAGGCGTTACCGCCACGGCAGATTGCCCATTTTGCAGTACCTTGCGTACATAGTTGATCACATTCCAGCGTTCGTTAACTGACAGATCATTAGCATACGATGGCATAACCGCACCGCCGAATGTCATGTAGCCCCAGATGAAACCATCAGCCCGCCCTTTTGTTTGTTCAGCTGTCAAATCATACGGTTTTAATATCAATTTCGCCCCAACCAATCCATCGCCCTTACCGGAATATCCGTGACAAGGAGTACAATAAATTTGAAAAAGCTTCCCGCCAAGCGCCACTGACTTGTCATCGGCTGGAATCGGATTCAACTGCTTTTCAGCCGTGCCCATGTCCTTCACCAGAGATGAAGTACCAGGAATTGGAACTGAATGTTTTGGATATGGCGTCATTCCAGGATTTTTCAAATCCACACTTTCCTGCGGTTTAATACTAATCTGGTTCGCCATGTCATTCGACCATGGCCAAGCTTGCGCCAACGCAGGTGCTAACAGCAATACAATTGCCAAGGATAGTCTCATCATTTTCCCGCCTCTTCCTGAATCTCAAGTGCCTTATGCTTGGTAAAAATCGTCTTGAAAGCAGCTAATGCCGATTCATCCCCTTTCACCAAAATTCCAATTTGGTCTTCCGATACCTTTGTGCTATATAACGAAGACCGCTTAGCCGGTAAGCCTGCGCAGATCAAGAAACCCAATACGGTGATGAATACGCCACCCAGAATGAACATTTCATACGTCAGGACGAAATCTGGCGGCAATGGCACAATTGGTTTGCCACCTTTTATTTGAGAGAAAAAATTGGCCTGCGCGCCTGAAATAAGAAAGAAAGCCAGTAGGCCACCCATACAGGCTCCAATCAAAGTAAACCATTGCACATGGACCGGCTTGTCGCCCAACACTTTTTCAACTTCAGGGTGCTCAATGGGCGACTTGAGTATCAAGTCGTCCATGTCAAACCCCTTGATATTGGCCGCACGTAATTCGGCAATTGCGGCTACGGCTTCATCAAAGTCGTTAAATAGTGCCAGTAAATGACGTTTGCTCATTTAGTAATCTCCCTTCACAGCAGGTTTGTGCTTCAGTGCTAGACTGCGGTGATACACCATTTCTTTGACTTCATACATTGAAACGGATGGAAATACCTTGCAGAACACCATAAACAATAAGGTGAACCAGCCAAAGCTACCAAACACGATACCCCACTGCACTAAGCTTGGCCATTGATCATGATCCCAAGTCCAAGGATAGTGACCGTGCGCAAAACTCGGCGCGATGATCATCCAACGTTCCAGCCACATACCCACGTTGAGCAATATCGACACTACGAGCAATATAGGGAGATGCGTTTGAATACGCTTGAAGGCAAGCATTAATGGCAAAATTGACCCGAAGAAGATCATTGCCCAGAAGAAAGGTGCATAAGGACCCGTAGCCTTAAAAATTAATTGATCCTTGGCTGTCTGGTCATGCCCATACCATACTGAAGCGAACTCGATCAGATTGAGGTAAGTCCACACCATCGCAATAGCGAAGGTCAGGCGTACCAGCTTCTTCATTATAGGCAACGTCATGTACTCTTCAAACCTGAACACATATCGCAAGATAATAAAAAGCGTGATGATCGCCGCACAACCGGAATACAAGGCACCCGCTACAAAGTATGGAGGGAACGATGTTACGTGCCAGCCCGGCATATTCGACATAGCAAAGTCTGAAGCCACGATGGAGTGCACTGACACGGCCAGTGGAATCAGGAAGCAAGCTATAGTTAGATAAGTGATTCTGAAGTTTCGCCACTGGCGATCAGTTCCTTCCCAGCCAAGTGACATCACCGTATATAATTTCTTACGCCAACCTGAATGGATATTGTCACGGCAAATTGCCAGATCAGGAATCATGCCGACGTAAAGAAAGAGAACGGAAGAGCTTAAATAGGTGGCAATCGCGAACATATCCCATACTAGCGGGGACTGAAAGTTTGGCCACACCCAACGCTCATTAGGGTAAGGCATCACATAATAGACCTGCCATAAGCGACCCAAGTGCACCAGGACGAACAAGCCTGCCGTCATCAACGAGAAGGTTGTCATTGCCTCGGCGAAACGGTAGATTGGCTTACGCCAATCGGCATGCATTAAATGCAGAATCGCCGACAGCAAAGTTCCAGAATGGCTCATGCCTATCCAAAAAATGAAGGTGGCGATATACAAACCCCATACATGGGAATTGTTTTTATTGGAAACACCCATACCGGTCTGATACTGATAAATCTCACATCCCACCGCCACACCTATCATGGCAATTGCTATAAATAACATCACCCAGTACAGCTTTCTTGGACTCTCCAAACTCTTAAGCACATCTTTATTGATCTGTGCCCAAGCTATATCTTCGCGTATATCTTTTCCCATTATTCTATTTCCTCCCCTTGTGCCTGCGTGAAAGTAACTTCAACGCCGCTTCACACGCGGCATCCCCATTGCGCTGCTTAAATAGCGCTTTCACGCAACTGCTCCAGATACATCACCGACGGATAAGTACGCAACTCTTCCAAAATGCGATAGCCACGAAGCTTGGCGGCCGATTCTGTTACGTCCTTTGCTTGTTTATCCTTATTCAGTTCAACCTGTTGCTGCTTCCATTGTTTACCTACCTTGGCCTCTGGATCGACCAGATTACCAAAAGATATGGCTCCAGTCGGGCAGACTTGCTGGCAGGCAGTTTGCACTTCGCCATCAAGTACACTTCGCCCTTTGGTACGTGCGTCGCTCTTGGCGACTGTCAATCGCTGCACACAGAATGTGCATTTTTCCATCACACCCTTACTGCGCACGGTCACGTCTGGATTGAGTTGTTGATTCATCGGCTCCGGCCACACATTGTCAGTAGTTGGATAGTCATACCAATTAAAGTACCGGGCCTTATATGGGCAGTTCGCGTTACAGTAACGTGAGCCGACGCAGCGGTTGTAAACCTGCGAGTTCAGACCATCTGCCGTGTGATTGGTAGCACCAACAGGACATACTGTTTCGCACGGTGCAGCCTCACAATGCTGACACAACATGGGCAGAAACTGCGCGCCCTGATCGGCAAATTCGCGGCCATCATTATCCCAGTAACGTTCTATACGTATCCAATGGTGGGAATGCCCATGTGCAAATTTCTCCTTGCCAACCACGGGCAGATTGTTTTCTGCATAACAGGCCACGCTACAAGCATTACAGCCGGTGCAAGCATCCAAGTCTATGCTCATCGCCCATTTGTATTCCCGATGCGGCCTGTCCTCCGACGGATGCTGTTGGCGGAAGTCAGACCAGTTTTCTAATAAATTGGTAATGGACACCTTTTACACCTCCTCCGAAAGATTCACTTTACTAGATGACATCCTAACCGCGATTTTTCTACCCATCTGATTGCCACCGGCAGGGCCTTCATCTTTAACTATAACCACACGTTGCCCAGCCTTGCTGACTTTAACGCGCGTCTCATGCATTGCCAATTCTCCGGTTTCTTTGTCGAAAATTGGATCAAGAATCTTGAAGGCATTAACACCAACACCCTTTGCATAACGTCCCATCGCCTCATGGCCATAGCCCAGTGGCACTGAAATTACATCGGGATGAATACCAGTAAACACATAAACTTGCGCCTTAATAGCGCCGCTTTTTGATGCTACTTCGACAATGTCACCTTCCACAATGCCCAACTTGGCGGCGGTCTTTGGGTGCATCTCTACCCAACTATCCCACACGATAGTAGTTAACGGATCCGGTGATTCCTGCAGCCAAGGTTCATTGGCATTGCGACCATCACGTAAGCTGGCACTCACTGCCGGAATCAAATGCAATGGGTACGCACTATCTTCCACAAACGGGGCAGGTACCACCAAACCTTTGGCAGATGCATTACTTGATATATTGACAGGTGCGCCCACCAACTTGACCACACCACGACTTAGAGCTGTATCCCAAAATGTATCATCATCCTCATTCGCACCACCCAATGCACCCTTGTTCGACACCATTGCGCTACGCAAGTAAGAATAAAAATCTTCATAGCCTTTGTATTCATCTGGTCGGCGTTGTTTGAGCAACGCAAGCAGGATGTCGCCCATACCAAGTGTACCGGGGTACAACTTTTCCATTAGCGGTTGCTGAATATTCAGCTGCGCACCTTCGGCAATATATTCCGGCATCGCAGTTGCCCAGTCCTCCAGAGCAGAATTCAACGGCAGCACCAAATCGGCCTCCACTGCGGTTTCATCCATGTAATGAGCGAAAACCACCTTGAACGGTACCTTCTTCAAGTTTTCTTTCAGTTTCATGGAAGCTGGTGCGGTGAACACTGGGTTTGCGCCATAGCTAAATAGCACTTTAACCTTGTCTTGCGCCATATTGTCATTGAGTGTCTGTAACGCAACGCGGTTGCCAGCAGTAGGCGCCATTTGCGGAAACGGAATACCAGATGGAGCCTCTACCGTCTTACCGACGTTGCCTAATACTTGATTCAACAATGCGATAGCAGCGGCATTTTGCGAACCGTGTGCATAGCCCTCGGCAGCACTGCCGGCAATTATTAAGCTAGGACTGCGCTCTTTTAGTAACGCGGCAAGCTTGCCTATATGTTCAGTAGACACGCCAGTATCTTTGCTCACACGATCTACGGTGTACTCCTTTACTGCAGCAACCACATCTCCAGTGACAGACTCCCCTGCAGCAGCTAGTGCATTAATCAATCCCAGCGCAAAGATGCCCTCAGTACCGGGACGTATAGCCAGCCAACGATCTGCATTCGCACCAGTTAATGTCATCTTGGATTCAACCTGTACCAGCACCCCGCGCTCGCCATTATCAGACTTGCGGAACCGAGCATACTGCTGGGAGAAATGTACCGGCGAGACCCACGCACCGAGGAAGTCTGCTCCGAATGAAACGATAACCTTGGCCTT
>JANMWF010000237.1:0-4661 GCA_031393845.1 Nitrosomonadales bacterium
GCATGCACGTTCCCTTCGCGCGCGCCAAGGTGGGTGATCGTCATGTAATGGAAACGATGTTGCAACAAGGCTGGCAACTGGGTGGAGAAAATTCCGGCCACATTATCTGTCTTGATCGGCACACAACGGGAGATGGCATCATCTCCGCCTTGCAAGTATTGCATGCACTTCGCATTAACCAGCAGACCTTGGCCCAAGCTGTTTCAGATTTGACTCTGTATCCACAAATATTACTGAACGTGCGTGTTGCCTGAGGGGCTGATTGCTCTGCGCATGCCAGCATACGTGAAGTGGTGACGGCTGCCGAAACGGCGCTTGATGGTTGTGGCAGAGTATTGTTGAGGCCTTCTGGAACCGAACCATTGTTGCGCGTGATGGTGGAAGGCGAGGATAGCGAAAAAGTGCGGCACTGGGCGGAAACCATCGCACAAGCCGTACGAGAGGTGGCGCAGACAACCTGATAGGAATTAAGTCCTTCCCAACCGAGGCACGTGCTCATTGCCGAGAGCAATTCTTGCTGAATTATATTGAACCCAATTGCATGTGAGTAACGATGACAACTAATCTGATGCATTACTGTTAAATTAGCGATCTGGTTGCGGTGGTTGCATCAGACTTGTATCAGGTATATTCTTTTTGTTAAGGTTTTCGGCGTTCACTGCAAGCATTTTATTTTCGCCATGATTGGACTGCGTTAGCTTGAAATTTCGCGACAGGGTTTGTGCTTTCAGTACTTCAGCTGCATTCATGAGACTTGCCACATTATCTCGCCCAGAAATACCGGGTTCATAGCCTTGTGCGGCCGCAAGGTTATACCAGACGTAAGCCTGTGTCAGATCACGTTGAATGCCTTCACCGGTTTTGTAAAATGTTCCAAGCTGATACTGAGCCTCGGGATAACCTTTGTGAGCTGCTTTCTCAATCCATTGAGCAGCAGCGGTGAAATCCTGCAATACGCCACGGCCATTTCTATAAAGCAGACCGAGATTGAATTCCGCCCCTGCATGCCCCTGCTTGGCAGCCACATCAAACCACTTCAGCGCCTCCTTGTAATTTATTGAGAAGTCGCCACCTGGCATGTACATGAGACCTGCAGCGTATTGATCATCGGCTTTACCCTGTTTTGCTTTCTCAAGTATAAGTATTCTGCTTGGCTTTATCTCATGGGCGATGAGTGGAGAGGCGCTGACGGAGTCAGGTTTGGATAGCTGATAAATCGTGGCAAAAAAACCTACGCTGACCAGCAAACCCAAGGTAGCTATGACAGAAAGCTTGAAGGGTCCACTGAATTTAACGAATCGATGTTTGCAGTCACGACAACGGTACGGCGCATAAAGGAAATGGCTCATGTGGTCTTCGTTTTTTTTCCACGAAGAACGGCGCACGTTCATACTTTCGCAGCGCGCGCATATCATTTGGTCAACGTCCAACGGGCGTAAGACTGCTCGACACTAAAACAATGTCCCGGATTAGGGATAAATGCTGAAGTTTCGGATCGCACTATCAAGAACGCCTTGTGAGAAAGTTGAACATCTTACACCAAATACCCCTTTCAATAGTCGCCACCAGCAGTAACTGAGGTAGGCTGGAGAAAATGGACACCAACGTTTTGTAAAACTTGAAACGAAGGTGAGAGATGAAGCCGAGAGAACCAAGCACAATTTACAGCAAAGCATTTCGTAAACAGGCGGTCAAACAAGTCACTGACAAAGGGTTAAGCCAGAAGGAAGCGGCGCGGCGTTTGTCGATGTCTGTTTCCACATTAGCGTAATGGTTAACGGCCGCGCAGACAAGTAAGTGAGCGATGTCGGCAAGACACGGCGCCCTCTGACCGAGATTGAACTAGGACTGGCCAAGACCAAACGGGAACTGACGGATCAAAATGGAGCGCAACCTGTTAAAAAACCGCCTACGTAGCTCGCCACACCCCTTATGTATGGAAACACTGGGACGTACGCTACGCTAGCGTAAGGGCAGTCGCCGCAGCTTCTTCGGAGTTTCGACCCCCGTCAAAAAACATGGCCTGGGGGAAGTTACGGACTAACCTGTGTGGGATGCGCCCCAAATTCCTGACCACAACATTCACCGTTTTTATGCCACGAATCCCTTCGATGGCCACCCTGACCTTGAATTCACCACTGAAATTTTTACGCTTCGTTTCACTCACAACCCGCTCCTTTTTTTCAGCAGGCCACCATCTTAATTCACTGTCCGAAAAACGAGGTTCACTATAGGGCACCTCTAAAAATCCAATTTTGCGAGCAGCCGCTTTGCGGCTTGCCTGCTTACCCCGTTTCGTCACAATACGGCGTTACTCGAAAAAAATTATCGCTTACATATAAACAATATGCCGCGCTCAAATTTTTTACTCGTGCCTTGTCTTGCCTAGAAACTTGAATTTTTAGGGGCGCCCTATACTTTTGTGTTGCTGCTTCATAATTCACTTAAGGGATTAACGGGAAGTCGTAGGAATTCCTGTTAATCCAGCAATTTCGAAATGCGGGTGTTCGCTACATCCAAGCGTTTCAACAGGACGTACAAAAAAGAATCATCAAACTGAAAACGGCATTCCACCGATGCTCTTGCCAGAGTGTCCAAATTGATCTCAATCAAGGTAACGTCAGTTCCTGTTTCCACCGCAGTGCTACGTATAAAAGTGCTGTCCGGGAAACGTTTTATCTCACCAAAACATTCACCCTTATGCAAGTGGCCCAACACATTACCATTCTTGAGTATCTTGACCATGCCGTTGGCCAGAATGAACAACGTATTGCCTATGTCACCCTCTTTTAGGATCACTGTATCTTTGCTCACCTTGCGCCAGTTGCTAAAATGCAGCACTTCCCACAACTCTACAACCTTGAATCTCTCAAAAAATGAAAGCGAACGCAGGGTATCAAATTTCTCTGTATCATAAATTTCATTCTGCTCTTGGAACAGTGAACTAAAGGCGAAGAAAGATGATAAGTCTTGAGCGAATTCATCCCAATTCTGGTACCGTTGAGACAAATTCTTCTTCATGGCACGTTGTACGATGGCATTCAGTTCATCTGGGATATCAAGACGATAAACCTTGGGTGGAGATGGTTCGTCATGAACGATTTGATAAAGGAGGCTGTGGCGGCTATTCGCCTCGAATGGCAGCCTGCCAGTGAGCAGCTTATACATCGTCACGCCGAGAGAATATATATCTGCTTGTTGCGTCAATGGCAAGTCGCTGATTTGCTCAGGCGACATATAGGCAGGTGATCCCACCCCGCTGACATGCGTACCCTCATAGTTATCAATAATTGCTGCGCCAAAATCTGAAATTTTGATGTTGCTTTCCCCATACAACAGGATGTTTGCTGGCTTTATGTCGCGGTGGATTACACCTTGGGTTTGCGCGTATTCCAATGCCTTGCAGCACTTGTAAATAATTTCCGCGATGGTGGCAAACGGCAATAGGTGCTCTGCTTCGGTATATTTCTCCAGCGATCCACCATCGACGTATTCCATCACCAAGTAATTGAGGTCGTCGCTTAACACAGCATCGAAAATTTTCACAATGTGCGGGTGCTGCAACTTCCCCGCCAAGGAGGACTCAGTAAGAAATAGCTTATGGAACGCCTTTTTGACTGTCGTGTCATGTAACGAATTCTGTTCGAACAACTTAATTGCAACTTTTTTATTACTGAACGGATCTATTGCAAGGAACACTTTGCTAGTCGCCCCAGCCCCCAACTCCTTGACGGTTATATATTTACCAATGTTTTTCATAAAAAATAATGCACCAAAATAACAAGGCTTGTTGAGGGCGCCTCTAAAAATTCAAGTTTCTAGGCAAGACAAGGCACGAGTAAAGAATTTGAGCGCGGCACATAGTTGAAAACTATTGCAGCATTGTTAAAGTATATTTCACTTGACCGTTGATCGTTATCGGCCGCTGTGGGTATGCATCGTTCTTCCCCACACACAAAATCCCGCATCATGCGGGGTTTTTGTGTGAATCTAATATGAAATATTAGATTGCGGGCACTTGAACAGTTTTCTTGTCGAAGATGATTGGACTTGAGTTGTTCAGAGAAACCGATGCACTAGAGCCACTGAAGGTTACGTTGACAGGAAGAGAGCGGCAATCTTCACGGATCACGGTAACGGCGGTGAGAACGGTTGATTTTGTAGTCGCCGTGTATCGTCCGTGGTTCTGGTCGGGAAGACCGTTCTCTGGGGCAACATCAAACGCTGTGGTTTGAGTAAAGTTGCCGGGTAGTCCGTAATGATCGATGCAAGCTTTGCCGGGAGCGTTGTCGATCTCTATGGTTCCCCCACTTACGATGAAGGGTGAGCTCAACATCGTGTGGTAGTTGAGTTCCCATTGTCGAGGGGTGGCGCTTGTAGCATAGTCGTAGATGATGGCTACCTTTTCAACACGATTGAAGACAACGGTACGATCAGCTTCTGTAAGAAGTGGTGTCCATGCGGTAAGCTTCCAAGTGCTGCTTGCAGCATTGTATCCACGGTAAGCCAATGTTGCATCGCCGGTGACCACTGCCCAGACATTGTTGTCTAAATAGTTCACAAGTTGGCCACGAGTGTCGGCAGAAAACCTTGGAGCCCCAGGAGCTGTTGGAGCAGAAGTAGGTTCTGCTTGTCCTATGCCGCCGTCAAAGGTGAGGGCG
>JANMWF010000245.1:0-1605 GCA_031393845.1 Nitrosomonadales bacterium
AGACGATCAAAAAGCGATCGAATCCGCTAAAGAGTGGCTGACTTCAATCGGTGAAGGCGAAGCACTTATCACGAGCAAAGAATGCAATTTTTGCCACATTCAAAGCGCATCCAGCAATGTTATTGAAGCGATTAACAAGGATGGGTACTTCATCTACAAGATGGAAGGTTGCAAGTAATAATATTCTAGAGCTCCAAAAGAAGGTTTGGCAAACCGTTCGCAACAAATAAGTTCAAATTTTGGTAGCCCAGACCTGTAAATTGTGTCTGGCAACATACAGGAGTCAGAAATGCCTAATAAAAAAGTGATTCAAACCCTAGACGCACCAGCCGCAATTGGCATTTATTCGCAAGCCGTTTGCGTAGACAACACGGTGTATCTTTCCGGCCAGATCGGGCTGGATCCAATCACCATGCAAATGGCAGAAGGAATCGAGGCGCAGATTCATCGCGTATTCCAGAATCTGCGCGCGGTGGCCGGTGCTGCCGACAGCAGCTTGAACGATGTGGTGAAACTCAATATTTATCTCACTGACATGAACAACTTTTCCAAAGTGAATGAAATCATGACGTCCTATTTTCATCAACCCTACCCGGCGCGCGCGGTGGTAGGCGTGGCGGCGCTGCCCCGAGGCGCGCTGGTGGAGATGGATGGCATATTGTGCGTGCAGGATTAGGCACGCATCTCCTGTGCTACCCCTGTGTTTCAGTAATCCAAACGTGCTCCCCGCCAGTATTTCTGAAGCCACATTAACCAAGCTCGCAAAGCTTGGTATTCACAACCGCTTCGATCTGGTGCTGCATTTGCCGCTACGTTACGAGGACGAAACCCGGGTGACGCAAATCGTCGCGCTCGCGCATGGCGAGAGCACGCAAGTGGAAGGCGAGATCATCCATAGCGAGGTAACGTTTCGCCCACGTCGCAGCCTCATATGTCAGTTGCAGGACAGTAGTGGCGTGCTGCATCTACGATTTTTGAATTTTTATCCCAGCCAGCAAAAGCAACTCGAAGTAGGGAAAAAAATCCGCGCCTTGGGTGAGGTGCGTATGGGCTATTTCGGCATGGAGATGGTGCATCCAAAGTGTCGCGTCGCGGGTGAAAGCACACCGCTGAAACAAGCGCTGACACCCGTGTACCCAACTACCGCAGGCCTGCCGCAAGCTACGCTGAGCAAGCATATTCAGGCTGCCTTGAAGGAGCTTGAACTGCCTGACACGCTGCCAGCAGATTTACTCACACGCTTGAAACTTCCCAGCTTTGCCGATAGCGTAAGGTTGTTGCATAACCCTCCGCCCGACATTGATGAAGATGCGCTGCTTAAACGCACTCATCACGCCTGGTTGCGCATCAAGTTTGATGAATTGTTGGCACAGCAACTTTCCATGCGAATACATTACCGCAAGCGGCGCAGTCGCAATGCGCCGTGCCTGCGCGCACTTGGCCATCACACGGAGCAGTTGTTGCAGACTTTAACCTTTAGTCTCACCACCGCTCAACAAAAAACCTTGCGCGAAATCAGTCGCGATCTTGAACAAGCGCATCCGATGCAGCGTCTGCTGCAAGGCGATGTGGGCAGTGGTAAAACCATTGTTGCGTTGCTGGCCG
>JANMWF010000276.1:0-2222 GCA_031393845.1 Nitrosomonadales bacterium
TGACGAAAGTTGGATTTTTAGAGGTGCCCTTTAAAGCATGCTTATCCACTCTTCGTATGGGTCGGCTTGTTATTGCCGTGTCATACGTGTGGTTTGTATTCAGTTGCAAGATAGATAATTTTTGCGCTTCCCGCAGAATGAGATGATGCGCCTGTTGATTCGCAATCATTTCCCACAAAGGTGTTCAATGCATTATTTAAATCCACGAACGCATCCCACATCATGATTGATAGACGCAAACAGGACTTCAGCGGGGTGTGCGCACGTTCCCTTTCAATGTCAATGCGCCACTGTAACCCTCGCAGGCGGCGAACATTGTCACTACTTGAGATTTGACTTTCGACAACAGCACGCCGTCGCTGCTCAAAGTCATCCGGAGCCGTTCTCGCCAGCATTGCCCAAACATCGAAATCGAAGTTATCCATTAGCTCAACCTCAAATGCATTTATAGTACAAGTTTAAGCTTAGAGTCTAATTCAATCTGTGCGTTGGAGTACATAGCAAACTGCTCAGTGGCACTTTCCACCAGATTATGAGTCCCATCTTTGCAAAAGATTTGAGGGCACCTCTAAAAATCCAATTTTCGTCACAATACGGCGTTACTCGAAAAAAATTATCGCTTACATATCAACTATATGCCGCGCTCAAATTTTTTACTTGTGCCTTGTCTTGCCTAGAAACTTGAATTTTTAGAAGCGCCCTTGAATTAAATTATTAACGACACTCTAATGCAAAGCTGAGTCTGTCACGGTTGAATGGCAAAAAGGAAAAGCTCAAGTCACTTTATATAAGACATAAAATATATTTGCCAATCTAAACAGCCTTATATTCAGTTATACTGAAAATTACGGTGCTGATTAACATTCAAGTGGCCGAAAAGAAAAACACTTGCTTGCAAAGCCTAATTTTCATTAGGAATTTGCCGTAATACATAATAGAGGAATAAACTCTGCTAATTCTTCAAAAGACTACAATATGATAGCCCCAGCCATACCAGTCAATGAAAGCACTAGGATCGACACCTTGCGGTCATTCAATATTCTGGATACTTCGCCGGAAGAACGCTTTGATCGCTTGACCCGCTTGGCCAAACGTCTCTTCAATGTGCCCATTGCCCTAGTCAGCTTGGTGGACACAGACCGTCAGTGGTTTAAGTCGTGTGTCGGCCTTTCTGCCAGTGAAACGCCTCGAGACATTTCCTTCTGCGGACATGCAATTCTGGGCGATGACGTCTTTATGGTGTCCGACACCCTTACCGACGAACGTTTTTACAACAATCCACTTGTTACTGGCGGTCCAACCATTCGCTTTTACGCAGGATGCCCACTGACAGTTCCGGATGGAAGCAAACTGGGCACCCTTTGCCTGATCGATATCAATCCACGCATATTGGATGACGAGGAGCGCAAACTTCTACAAGATCTTGCCCATATGGTCGAGCAAGAAATCGCAGCGGTTCAGATGGCAACCATGGATGAGTTAACCATGCTGTCCAATCGACGAGGTTTTGAAGCACTTGCACAGCATGCATTGAAAACTTGCCACCGTATGAAAAAACCTGTTTCTTTACTGTTTTTTGATTTAAATGACTTCAAAAAGATAAACGACACCTATGGACACAAGGAAGGAGACAGTGTACTCGTAACCTTCGCCGGCCTACTACAGAAAGCTTTTCGCGATTGCGATGTAATTGGCCGCCTCGGTGGCGATGAGTTCGTTGCGCTACTGATTGACTCAAATTATGCGACAACATCGGAATGCATACAGCGTTTTAATCAAATGCTAGACGTGTATAACAGTGAAGCGCATCGTGGCTATGATATTCATTGTAGCGTGGGACAAATAGAATGCGACGTTGAGCGGCATTCGTCCATCAGCTGTATCCTATCTGATGCCGACACAGCTATGTACGCTAACAAGCGGGCGTTGAAGGCGCTTTCAGGACGACATGAACCGTAATTGTTGAATTGCAGCTTATGGTGACCATGTTAATCCGCAGATCCCTGGTTCGAGTCTAGGTCGGGAAGCCAGATATAGAGCCTTGCAGTGATGCAGGGCTTTTTTATTGTCTGAATCATTCGCCTGTGTAGGGGCTGCTTAGGTTTTCCTGGTCACGTTCGATAACATGCCAGATACCTTGTTGGATATCATTTCAAGTATCGTGTTGGCCGTGTTAGCGGACGCACCATTAGATTGCCTTAGCTTTCGTTATCGGCTTCTTT
>JANMWF010000046.1:0-2576 GCA_031393845.1 Nitrosomonadales bacterium
CACTTGGGAAGTCATGTGGCATGTGGTGTTGCCCTATACCAAGATCGGGGTGGCCGGGGGTATTATGCTCGGCCTGGGACGTGCGTTGGGCGAAACCATGGCGGTAACCTTCGTCATCGGCAATGCCCATCAATTAAGTGCCTCGCTATTAATGCCGGGCAATAGCATCTCCTCCGCGCTGGCCAACGAATTCAATGAAGCAGTGGGCAAGCTCTATACCTCAGCACTGGTCGAACTCGGGCTCATTCTGTTTTTAATCACTTTCATCGTGTTGTCGCTGGCACGTTATATGCTGTACATGCTGACGAAACGCGAAGGATCTACGACCTGATTATGCTGACACTCTACGCACGCCGCCGTCTGATTAATGCTATAGGCCTGGGAGTTTCGGCCTTGGCCATGCTGTTTGGCCTGCTTTGGTTGGGCTGGATTTTATGGACGCTGCTGGCAAATGGCCTGCCTCAACTGTCCATCGCAGTACTTACCCAGATGACCCCACCCCCCAACAGCTCGGGCGGCTTGCTCAACGCCATTGCCGGCAGCCTGATGATGACCTTTCTCGCTGCACTGATTGGTACTCCCATCGGTATACTGGCGGGCACCTATTTGGCAGAATTCGGCCAGCGCGGCTGGTTGGCGCCGACCACGCGCTTTATTAACGACGTGCTGCTTTCTGCACCATCTATCGTGATCGGTCTGTTCATATATGAAATGTATGTCATCAAAATTGGGCACTTCTCCGGCTGGGCCGGTGCGCTGGCATTATCCATTTTAGTCATTCCGATTGTCATCCGCACCACCGAAAATATGTTGCGCTTAGTGCCGAATACCTTGCGCGAAGCGGCGGCAGCGCTGGGCGCACCACAATGGAAGGTGATCAACCTGGTCACTCTGCGCGCTGCACGAGCCGGCATTATTACCGGGGTGTTGCTAGCTGTGGCGCGTATTAGCGGAGAAACCGCACCGCTATTGTTTACCTCGCTGAATAATCAATTCTGGAGCAGCGATATGAATCAGCCCATGGCCAACCTGCCGGTAGTCATTTTCCAATTTGCCATGAGCCCCTACCAGGACTGGCAAAGTCTCGCTTGGGCGGGTGCGCTGCTTATCACTTTCAGCGTGCTCTCGCTCAATATAATGGCGCGAGTCTTATTCCGCCAGAAATCAACAACTTATTAAGGATGTAGGCAGATGAGTACTGAGAAAACTGTTACTCCGAAGCTAGTCGTACGCGACCTGAATTTTTACTACGGGGCTGAGCGCGCCCTCAAGGACATCAACCTTACTATTCCGGAAAAAATGGTGACTGCTTTTATCGGTCCCTCTGGCTGCGGCAAGTCCACCATGCTGCGCACCTTCAACCGCATGTATCAGCTCTATCCGAAGCAAAAAGCGACGGGTGAAGTTCTGCTGGATGGTGAAAATATTCTCGACAAAAAACAGGATCTCAACACCCTTCGTGCCAAGGTCGGCATGGTATTCCAGAAACCGACTCCGTTCCCAATGTCTATTTATGACAACATTGCTTTCGGTGCGAAACTCTATGAAAACCTTAGCCGCCATGATATGGACGAACGCGTGGAATGGGCATTGAGGAAAGCAGCGCTCTGGACAGAGGCGAAAGATAAATTGAAGCAAAGCGGCACCGGGCTTTCCGGCGGTCAGCAACAGCGCTTGTGTATTGCGCGCGCGATCGCTGTCAAACCGCAAATACTGTTACTCGACGAACCTACTTCTGCGCTAGACCCGATTTCTACTGCACACATCGAAAAGCTGATCGATGAGCTGAAAGCAGAATTCACCATCATCATCGTCACCCACAATATGCAGCAGGCAGCGCGCGTATCAGACTACACCGCCTATATGTATCTGGGCGACCTGATCGAATTCGGCGATACCAGCACGGTGTTCACCAATCCCAAGCGCAAGGAAACGGAAGATTACATTACAGGCCGTTTCGGTTAGGCTCCAAGCCTTATTGATCCTTACCAAGGACAGAGAGGGATCACAGTCACCAATTTGGCGCGGATGGGCGGCATTTTAAGACACTCGATAGCACGCGGTTCAATACCACTATTGCGGATCATCGCCAGGACATTGTGAGAAGTACGCAACTTTGTAGTAAGGGGGAACAGGAGAAGGCGGACATTTCTATTTGGCGTTGACACTCAAAGAACTTGTAGCATGGTCGGTAGATTGAACCATTGACGAACAACAGCACAAGCTTGACGGCAATGCCCAATGCGCCGAAGCTGCGGAGTACCCACGCGGTAGGTGCTGCGACTTCCAGTCGTATTATCTTATTTTCCCAACCACTTACAGATCCACGGCAAAATTGAATTAACGACAGAAGGTTGCAAATGCTACAGAACCTGCAACTCAAACCATGCAGGTGGTAGTGGAATCTGCATTTTATTCACGGGGCCACCGCTGAACGCCTCATCATCCCAACATTGGACAACTGAACTTGAACTGTTCGATTCGATAACCAGGAACAGTAAAATAACCCGCGACCATAAGCTGATCCGCCGTGCCATATTGCAGCAGTAGATCGCCATTCACGCGATTCAGTCCGG
>JANMWF010000111.1:0-9420 GCA_031393845.1 Nitrosomonadales bacterium
GCCGCGCAGGCGACGATCACCTCGATGTCATTCCGCTTGAAGTGGAACAAAGCGACGGCAGCAGCGAGTGCAATGACGGCCGAGATCCAATCGAAGGTTCCAGCAAATCCCTGCGGCCACAGTACGTGATAGAGAAAAAACAGCGCCAGATTGAGAATCACGCCTACCACGGCAGCAGTGATAGCCATCAGCGGCGCCGTGAACTTGAGGTCGCCGTGCGTGGATTCGATCAAAGGGCCACCCGCCAGGATGAACAGGAACGAGGGCAGGAAGGTGAACCACGTCACCAGCGTGGCCGCCACCGCACCGGCGCGAAACAGGGAGTCCGGTCCGAACAGCACTTTCACGTAACCGCCGACAAAGCCGACGAAGGCCACCCCCATGATGAGCGGCCCTGGTGTCGTTTCACCGAGCGCCAAGCCGTCGATCATCTGCGTAGGCGTGAGCCAGCCATAATGTCCGACCGCTCCCTGGTATACATAAGGCAGCACCGCATAGGCTCCGCCAAAGGTCAGCAATGCGGCCTTGGTAAAGAACCAGCCCATTTGCGTGAGTGTGTGATGCCAGCCGTAGACGGCATTCAGCAGTCCCATCGGCACACCCCACAGTAAACCACCAACAACAGCCATCTTGACCAGCTTGGTCCATCTGAAGCGGGCATGCTCAGGCGTTGGCGTGTCATCATCGATCAGCGCTGGACCAAAGGATTTGTCGGTCTTGCCATGGCCGCCACCAGCCTTGAACTTGTCCGGTGCGATGCGACCTCCGAGGTAGCCGATGATGGCCGCCCCTGCCACGATGGCAGGGAACGGCACATTAAGAGCAAAGATCGCAACGAAGGACGCAGCAGAAATTCCCCACAGCACATTGTTCTTGAGCGCTCGCGAGCCGATGCGATGGGCCGCTTGAAGCACGATGGCCGTTACGGCGGGCTTGACGCCATAGAATAACCCCGCAACCAGGGGTAAATTGCCGAAGGCGATATAGACCCACGACAACGCGATCAAAATGAAGAGTGAAGGCAACACGAACAGCACTCCGGCGAAGATACCACCCCAAGTGCGGTGCATCAGCCAGCCGATGTAGGTGGCGAGCTGCTGCGCTTCCGGGCCCGGCAAGAGCATGCAGTAGTTCAGCGCGTGCAAGAAACGCCGCTCGGAAATCCAACGTCGGTTCACGACCAGTTCCTGGTGCATAAGGGCTATTTGTCCAGCCGGACCCCCGAAGCTGATGAAGCCAAGCTTGAACCAAAAGGCAAAGGCTTGCCGGAAACTCACCAGCTGAGGTTGGGCGTCGGTGCACTCGATAATACGGGCATCAGGTTGGATCATGGGTTGGTACTCCTTTGCCGAAGACAGTAAGCAGGCCGTCAAAAATGCCGCTTACGCTCGCTAATAGTTGATCGTCGTCGGGGATGGCCTCACGCAGCCCGGCAAGCACGCTCTCTACACCGGCAGCCTCGGGTGGCTGAGCACCCCCAACATCAAGGTAATGCACCAGTGCGCCCAACCGCTTGAGGGCTGGACACTCCAGATCAAAGCTCACCATCAGCACTTCGAAGGTGACGCGATTGCTAACATGGCTGAAAGTCGCACCATCGAAGTCGAAGCCCAGAGCATTGCCCGGGCAGTCGCTCGGGGACTCCAGCCAGAGCAGTTGAGCTTGTGAATCAATAAAACGTCGGATTAGCCAAGCGCTGGCCAGTCGATCAACCCAGGGGCGACGGCGTGTTGCCCAGATGCGTCCTTGATAATCGGTCACTTGTAGGCGCGCAATTTCGCCTTGAACCGGATGCGGTTCGTCTGGTGCCAGCGCTCTGGCCGTGGCCAGTTCAAGATATTGCAGCGCGGCATCTGCCTGCTTTTGGGCCTCGCCGGGAAAGAAATCAATCTCGGCGAGACTGGTAAAGGTCTTACGGAGCTTGCGGGCTTGTTTGAGCGACTCCTGTGCCGTGTCGGCAGATAGTGCGTCATGCGCCTTTGCTATGTCAGCCAGCAACACCGCGAAGTACTCGCTACGCTCGAATAGATGAACGAAGTTTGCACCATTTGGTTCATCAATGCGCAACACGAGTGCTGTTCCTTCACCAGCCCGCACATCAGCAGCGATGGCTTCCAATGTGTCGTGACATGGCGTGCGATCCGGCATCAAATAGACACCATCACGCAACACTGCAGCACCAGATGCCTTAAGCGCACGCCATACCCTCATCCGAATCGTAGCGTTTTCGGTGGGAAGGCTCGTGATAAATAACAACCATTTATTCATGTAGAATATTCTACATATTGGTAGATATTATTACAAATAAATTTAACTAAACATAATTATCGACTCGCTGAATCTGGGCAGATTTCGCTCTCTATCAAGCAGGCGGGAGATGGCTTATACAGGCAAGAAAAAACTCCAACTGAAAATGGTTGGGGTTTAAGTATCAATACTGAGGGGGAAACCGGCGTCTCGCCAATACAGTGTGAGGTAACAATTCATAGGTTAACCCCCATACGACGTAGCAATGGCAGGAAAGCGATATAACAGCCAGCAGTTGCTGCCATAGACAAACCAAGACTGACCCAGAAGCTCAAACCATGCTTAAGCAGTAGCGGAAGCAGTAAAAATAGGAGTAGCGAAGGAAGGACAAGCCAAAAAATTTGGCTTGATAATTCGGCAATTTTATCTGGCGAGGATGCCTCCATATAAAGCCAAACAAAGGCAAGCAATGAAGTTAGCGGGAGAGATGCCACCAAGGCTGCAAATCCGGTAGACCGCTTGGCGATTTCTGAGACGGCAACGATAAGCAGTGCCGAAATGATAACCTTGATTGCGTAGTAGAGCATTGGATTGGAAGCTTATTTGTCTGCCAATATATAACACGAGTAGCCCTATAGGACAATGTCTGCGTGCTGAAACATAAAGCGGCCGATCTGGTGGTATAAGGAGGCTCAGTCATCGCAAGAGGGTATACAACCACCCATACCTTGACACCGCTATTCCAACAACCCATAATTTGCCCCCATCTAAACAACGGAGTTGCCCCATGAATGCTGACTCTTTTAAATCATTGAACGCAAAATAGTAGCGAGACCGTCGGTAGAGTCCATTCTAAAACCACCGTCTCGCCTAAAAACGGGGCGGTGCGCCATTAGGTAGCTTCAAGTTTTATCGCCTCCTTAGCGGCGACCTGTAAAGCACTTCCCTTCCATTTACCGAGTCCGCCGTAAATCGGTTTGTTTTGAACTGAGCACACACGTCATTTCCTCTCGATCTCCTGTTAGGACTTTTGGCAGGATGAGAATTGAGATGTGAGGATCGTTCAGCTTTCCTGAGCGCTTTAAATTAATCGAGTTGGCAGTTTTATAAACTGCCGATGGAGTAGTGTTATGGTCATTCATCGTACGATCACCTGTTGGCTACTGGCTTGCATTGCGACTAGCGCCGGTCTTGCTCTCGCCTATGGGGAAGAGGAAAGTTGGAACGCCAGGTTCCAGACCACCTACATCTGGCAGAGCAAGTCGCCATTCAATGCCGCCTACAGCGGACGCAACAGCCTCTCTCCGGAGCGGGAAAAAAGCTATTCCTTCACTGCAACCGCTTTCCTCGGCGTGCGGCCGTGGGCGGGAGGTGAGCTGTATTTCAACCCGGAAGTAGTTCAAGGCGTCCCTCTCTCCAACCTCACCGGACTGGGCGGATTAACCAATGGCGAAATCGCCCGCACCTCTGGGCCTAATCCAAAACTTTACATGGCCCGGGCCTTCTTGCGCCAAAGCTGGGGACTGGGTGAGATACAAGATGCAGTTGATTCTGGTGCCAATCAACTGGCAGGGAAAATTCACCAGCGGCAAATAGCCCTCACCGTTGGCAAGCTGTCTGTAACGGACATATTCGACAACAACGCTTACAGCCACGATCCACGGACTCAGTTTATCAACTGGTCTCTCATGACGGCGGGCGCTTACGACTACGCAGCCGATGCACGTGGATATTCATGGGGCGCCGCGGTGGAATATTATTACGACGATTGGGCCTTTCGCGCTGGCCGCTTCATCCAGCCTAAAGTGCCCAACCAGATTGTCCTGGATCGAAATGTATTCAATCACTACGGCGATCAGATCGAAGCAGGACATGGGCATGTACTTTTCGGTCAACCTGGCAAGATACGTCTGCTGGCCTTTCGCAACCGCACTCTGATGTCAAGTTTCCAGGATGCGTTGGATTACGCGACGCTCCACGGCGGCGTGCCGAATATCAACAATGTGCGTAACGGTGAGAAGATAAAATACGGCTTTGGCCTCAACATGGAACAACAGCTAATCCAAAATGTGGGTGTGTTCGCCCGCGCCAGTTGGGCGGACGGTAAAACAGAAACCTATGCCTTCACCGAAATAGACAATTCACTTGCTGCAGGAGCAGTCGTCCAAGGCAGTGCTTGGGGTCGCACGCAGGACAGCGTGGGCATCGCACTCGTACAAAATGGACTCTCGCGTCAACGACGCGACTACCTGAGCGCCGGCGGCATAAGTTTCTTCATTGGTGACGGCGCACTCAACTATCGACCGGAAAATATCCTGGAAACCTACTACAGCCTTGGGGCTATAAAAGACACTTGGCTTACACTGGACTATCAACACATCCACAACCCCGCGTACAACTCCGACCGCGGGCCGGTTTCCATCGGTGCTATTCGACTGCGAGGAATCTTTTAAGACTAGGAGCTTGTTGGATTTATATTGTAATCAATCAATTAAATTGATAAATACAGAATTTAATCATATTATTTATAAAGCAATATGTTATGCGTCAATGGAATTCGAAGCTCAATAAGTTAGGCTGAATAAAATTTAGCCAACCGGGCTGACACAAAATAAATAGTGTTACTCCATTCCAAACAGCAAGATTGAGCCCCTGGCCGCCAACAGGTGATTGAGAGTGTGCAGCTTCGCCAACAATCGAAACATTCCCAGGCTCTTTTGAGGATAGAGCCAATGCACATGCAAGACCAGATGCTCCAGAACCGACAATAAGCACTTTTTTGGCCTATTATTTGGACTGATTCAAGAAACTTCACAAAAATAATATAGATTAAAAATCTTCTAAATGAAACCATACTGCATGGCAACATAATAAATTGCGCGGATTACATAACAAGACCAAAATCACTATAGAAAAAACTTATGGTTATAAGACTTACGAAATACTAGAGCCATCGGTACATCATGTATTTGGAAAGCTACCCGAACCGTAACTCAACCACATATTTTATTAACGAATCACAAAACATAGACGATGGGGCTAGCTACGTTCGCAGCTAGCCCGACCAGCCATAATATATTTTCTTCACATTGTTTTTTAATGTGGGAACTTTTCAATCCCAAGCCAGCGTTGAACATAAGCATGGTGAGCATAATCATCAGCAACGATATGTTCGTTTCCTACTGGTTGATTATGATCTCACCGAAAAAAAGATTCCTGATCCATCGACCGGGGACTGGCAAAACTACGGCAATGACATATACTGCGACCAAAAATAAGAGCAGGTGGCAATTGAAGTCATTGAGATATCCAGAGCAAATTCAATTTATGTTATCTGTGAAGTGCAAATTTTTTTATTGAGATAATTAAGCATAGAGCCGCCACTTTGGGCAAGGCAAAGATTAGAGAGTATATGGGCAGCCCGCAAACGCAGCAAAATCTATCCACACTTATGTTGGGCGCAATTGGTGTCGTGTATGGCGACATTGGCACCAGCCCCCTCTATGCTTTGAAGGAAACCTTCGCGGGGCATCATCCTCTGCCAGTCATTGAGACCAACGTCCTTGGTATTCTCTCGATAATGTTCTGGACCATCATGTTATTGGTGTCACTGAAATACGTGACCATCATTATGCGAGCCGACAATCATGGTGAGGGGGGGTCATTGGCTTTGCTGGCCTTGGCTAGTGAATTAAATTCCAACAGACCCAAATCCAAGTGGTTGTTCGCAATACTTGGAGTATTTGCCGCTGCATTGTTTTATGGCGACAGCATGATTACACCAGCCATTTCGGTACTGTCGGCCGTCGAAGGTCTAGATATTATCGCACCCCAACTAAATAGTTTTGTGCTGCCGATTACCATCATGGTGCTCACCGCATTATTCTTTGTTCAAAAACGAGGTACTGGCGCGATGGGAATGGCATTTGGCCCCATCATGATCCTTTGGTTCTTAATCTTAGGGGTTCTAGGTATTTTATCTATAGCACAAAGTCCGCACGTACTTTTGGCACTCAATCCTGTTTATGCTTACCAATTCCTTTTTCTTGACCCTTGGCTTTCATTTCTAACCCTGGGCTCAGTCGTGCTTGCCGTCACAGGTGGCGAAGCTTTGTATACCGACATGGGTCACTTTGGGCGGTTTCCAATTAGGCTGACCTGGTTCTCCTTTGTGCTCCCCGCGCTGGTACTCAATTATTTCGGGCAAGGTGCACTATTGCTAAACAACCCACAGGCTGTCAAAAGTCCATTCTTTCTGCTGGCTCCTGAGTGGGCATTGATCCCAATGGTGTTGCTTGCAACTACGGCAACAGTGATTGCTTCGCAGGCAGTAATCTCAGGCGCATTTTCAGTAGCAAGTCAATCGGTACAGATGGGCTTTTTGCCACGAATGGAAATTCGCCAAACTTCCAGTAAAGCGCATGGTCAGATTTATGTTCCATTTACTAATTGGACGCTATATCTGGCAGTGATTTATCTGGTCCTCACCTTTCAAAGCTCCAGCAATCTGGCGGCAGCCTACGGTATTGCTGTTACCGGAACGATGATGATCGACACAATACTGATTGCCTTTGTACTCGTTGCTTGGCGTTGGTCCCCATTGCTGGTTATTCCTCTGGTAGGCACATTTTTTTGCGTTGACTTAGCCTATTTTGCGGCCAATGCCATAAAGATTCCGCAGGGCGGTTGGTTCCCGTTGGGTATCGCTCTCGTTTCATTTGTTGTTCTTACTACTTGGAAGCGTGGAAGAAAGTTGTTGTTCGAAGAGATTTCCCGTCGATCCATCCCTATTCAGACAATTGTGGATTATGTGGGCGAAGTCAACCGGGCACGCGGAACCGCTGTCTTCTTGGTTGGTGTTAATGAAGGAGCGCCTGCCGCATTACTACACAACCTGAAACACAACCAAGTGCTGCATGAACGCAACGTTTTGCTTTCCGTCATTATTGAAGACAAACCTTTTGTTACGAAGGGCAACCGTCTGTTAATTAATGACTTAGGCAAGGGCTTTTATCGAGTGAGGGTTTTCTACGGATTCATGCAGACTCCCAATGTACCTGCCGCTTTGGATTTATGTGCGCCGTTGGGGCTGTCATTTGACATGATGGATACCACCTTCTTTACGTCTCGCGCTTTGATTGTTTCAGCACCGACTCCCGGCATGATGAAATGGCGTGAATGGATATTTATTATGATGTCCAAGAATGCGATGAATGCAACGGAGTTCTTTAAAATTCCAACGAATCGGGTTATTGAAATGGGTACTCGTATTGAAATATAGAATTACCGAAAATATCCCTTTCAAGTCGATTCTGGCATGTTACGACCGATCAATATATGGCGACGAGGCACTATCGTAGATGACCTCGATTTTGACACAGCATTTTGTTCAGCTTTTCCAAAACTTCCACCACGTGCGTGGATTGACGGCTGGCTTAACACCATCCTTCGCAAGGTTTTTATCTAGCACGCGCTGCGAATCGTCGCGTAAATCTTTCATTCCCATTGCATCGTAGGCCTGCACCATGATTTGCAGAGCCTCGCGTGTAGCCGGAGCCTGCGGAAATTCAATGAGGACGCCATTAGCGCGGTTGACAGCAGCCACATAGGCTCCGCGGCGTAAATAATAACTCGCGATTTGCGTTTCATGGCGCGCCAGCGCATTAACTAAGTATTGCATGCGTAATTTTGAATCGGCTGCATATTTGCTATTAGGAAAGCGAGTAACCAGATCCTTAAATGCATCAAAAGCCTCACGCGGTGCCTTAGGATTACGCTCGGACACATCTGGTTGAAACCCCTCGCCAAACAGACCAAGATCATCGTCGAAATTGACCAATCCTTTCAAGTAATAGGCATAATCCACATGCGGGCTGTTCGGGTACTGCTTAATAAAGCGCTCCACTGCAGAAAGTGCTGATTCTGGTTCATTTTGCTTATAGTATGCGTATGCTATCTCCATCTGTGCCTGCTGAGCATAACGTCCATAAGGGAATCGGGACTGCAAGGTCTCGAATAGTTTTATGGCACCCGTGTAATTGGCATTATTCATCTGCTCCATTGCCTGGGCGTAGACTCCTTCAGCAGAATCTGCTTTTGCGGAAGCGGATTTTTCGTCCTTCGGAGAGAAAATACTGCAAGCAGTTAGCATAAGCAGGAGAATTAAAGTTAAACTATGGCGCATGGCAGAATCCAAAAAAATAGTATCCAATTATACCGCAAACCTTGCTGCACCTAACCCGCTTACATTGAAGACTGAACCACTTTCGTTCAAAGTTCCCGACGAATGCGCGGGGATGCGCCTTGATCAGGTATTAGCTAAGCTGCTGCCGGAGTATTCTCGCAGCCGTCTGCAAGACTGGATCACACAGCAACAGGTTAAACTCGACGGCGCGGCCGCCACTTCCAAACAAAAAGTATGGGGCGGCGAAGCAATAGAAGTCATGCTGCAATCGAATCCTGCCGAGCAACCTTATCAGGCCGAGGATATCGAACTAAACATCTTGTTTGAAGATGAAAGCATACTCATCATCAACAAACTGGCAGGACTGGTGGTGCATCCAGGGAGCGGAAATTGGAATGGCACTCTGCTCAACGCCTTGCTCCATCATTCGCCGCAACTTTCAGAAATACCGCGCGCCGGCATTGTGCATAGACTGGATAAGGATACCAGCGGATTGCTGGTCGTTGCAAAAACACTTACCGCGCAGACGGCGCTGGTGCGCCAGTTGCAGGCACGCAGCGTGCAGCGCGAATACTATGCGCTGGTATATGGCGAAGTGGTACGCGCCGGTACGGTAAATGTACCTATAGGCCGCCATCCTACGCTGCGCACGAAGATGGCAGTAGTGGAAGACGGCAAACCCGCAATCACACATTACACCATAGCGGAGCGCTTCCCTGGCTGCACCCTGCTTCGCTGCAAACTGGAAACCGGACGCACCCATCAGATCCGCGTTCACCTTGCCTCTATTCGCCATCCGCTGATTGGTGACAACGTATATATCAAGGGGGCACAGAAATGCGCGCCACATTTACGCCACATCTTGGCCGCTTTCCCACGCCAAGCATTGCACGCGACGCAACTCGGACTAGAACATCCGATAACGGGTGAATGGTTAGAAGGGCAAGCTCCAATGCCAAACGACATAATGCAGCTGCTAAAAAACATCA
>JANMWF010000129.1:0-7680 GCA_031393845.1 Nitrosomonadales bacterium
TACATAGTGCAAGTTCAAACTGTTACCTTGGCATCGTCGCCGGCATAGAAATTTTGGCAGCCTTTCTGAATCCTGGAGTTCATTTGTAAATGCCGGCAGTTATGTTCCTTCGAAAATTATTTTTAAAAAAATACTGGCAAACATGCCAGCATTTCAATATTAAGCAAAGTACGTGCCATATTTTGCAAAAATATATTTAAACAATAAGTTAGATGTTTATTTATAGCATTCTTATTAAGAACGGCCGATTATAAAACTATAAAATGTCGCTTTTTGTAGACATCATTACCTTAAATTTATTTAATACATTGAATAAACAATGAAATTTTTGTCGTTAATATAGAATCCTCTAGCGCATCAAGCGTGATGAACCACTATAGAGAATCAGTATTGGCAGCACTTCTGAGGCGAGATGTACTTTCAGCATCAGTTGCCGATTGATCCATCGCAGATCGCACGATTGCGGGAACGGATTGGTGAAGCGGGTTATGAATTCATGCCGGGACTGACGGTAAACGCGTGGCTCGCGATCAATTCATCATCTGTATTGATGGCTTGGAAGGTTCCTTGAAGCCCGGATATTGGGTTCGTTGAAATAACGTATTATTTTTTATGTTTCTTCATCCACTCACTGGCCCGTCGCTGTGCTTCGGCAATTTCTGCTGGCGTCATGAATGATTCCACAATCCCCAGTCCGCTTCCTATATCTACATCATCACCCATGCCAGCAATATTATTTACCCATTCACCAGCAACTTTAAACCACTTGCCACCTGCGCCAGCAATATTGAACCACTTGTGTGCCTCGATGTAGTCCCGGGGAAGCCCCAAGCCCATGTCATACATAACTCCCAGATTGTTTTGGGCCTCCACATCGCCCTGTTCTGCTGCTTTGTTCCACCAAAACACAGCTTGCTGAGTATCCTGAGGAACGCCTATGCCGTTGTCATACATGAACCCCATTTTAAATTGCGCGTGTACGACTCCCTGCTCTGCGGCCTTGCCATACCAGAACACAGCCTGCTCATCGTCCTGAACAATACCGTTGCCTTCTTCGTACATAACGCCCAGTTTGTATTGGGCCTGCGCAATCCCCTGCTCCGCGGCCTTGTTATACCAAGACACAGCCTGATCGTAGTCTTGCGTAACGCCTTGGCCTTTTTCGTACATGAGACCTAGTGTGTATTGTGCCAATGCATCTCCTTTTTCCACAGCTTTGTTATACCAATGCACGGCCTGCTCGTAGTCTTGCGTAACGCCCTGGCCTTTGTAATACATTACTCCCAAATTAAATTGGGCCTCCGCAAAACCCTGATCAGCGACCTTACGATACCAATGCATAGCCTGTTGGTAGTCCTTTTTAGCCCCTTGACCATCGGCATACATACCTGCCAGATAAAATTGCGCTTCCACATGTCCATGTTCGGCAGCTTTTTTTAATGATTCAGCAGCTTTAATATAGTCCTTGCGGTTGACAAATTTCATCCCATCCTCAAAGTCCTTAGCGAAATCTTGAGGCGTCAGTGCTGCCATGAAATCATCCATCCCATTAATAGACGCATAATTTTTTCCTTGAATTCAATGTGAAGAAAAATAAACAATTGCAGTGCGGTATGTCGCGTTAGGAATTCTCTATTTCATTTGATACCTTCGTTTTAAGTTTATCAAAACATTCGTGTCCATTTTTTTCAACTGATCTCACTATATCAACTTATTGCCCTTGTCGGTATTACTGGACTCGCGTTCCCAATGGACAATCTCAGCTCATGCAACTGTTCCAAACAATGCGCCAACGCCAGCGGTCAACCCCATGGCTAGAGCACCCCAAAATGTGACGCGTATTGCGCCTACAGTCACACGCGCTCCACCGGCGCGCGCAGCCACACCACCCAAAAGCGCAAGGAACACAAGTGAGGTAACTGAGATGATGGGAATCAGGCTTGCTTCCGGAGCAAATGCCGTGACTACAAGAGGCGTAGCTGCTCCAACAGCGAAGCTGGCTGCTGAAGCAAAGGTAGCCTGAAGCGGACGCGCATTATGTGCTTCAGATAACCCAAGTTCGTCGCGAATGTGTGCACCAAGCGCATCATGCGCCATGAGTTGATCGGCTACTTGCTTCGCAAGCGCAGGATCAAGGCCGCGGCCGACATAGATCGCTACCAGTTCTTTGCGCTCGCCCGCATCATCTGTCTCGAGTTCTTTTCGTTCACGCTCAATGTCTGCTCGTTCGGAATCTGCCTGTGACTGAACGGACACATACTCGCCTGCAGCCATTGACATGGCTCCTGCGACAAGACCGGCAACTCCCGCAAGCATTATGTTGTCGTGGGTTGCATGTGCAGCTGCAACACCCAGTACCAAGCTTGCAGTGGAAACGATACCGTCGTTTGCGCCCAATACTGCGGGGCGGAGCCAGCCGATTTGTCCAGCGAGGTGTCGTTCCATGTGGCGTGAGCGCATTTAGTAATGTTTCCGTGAAGTGATGCGTGTTAAATAAAGAAATTGGTGAGGAGCAATAATTTTCTTTCCGTCATGATTCTATAATTTCAGCAAAATTCGCGATTCTTGATATGGGTTACACATTGATTATTGGACGCCTTGCCAAAGCATGTTATCTGCCCACTTTGCATCTCATGCACCAGCCAATGGAAAGTCACAATACGCCCCAAAAAATGCAAATGATAGCCTGTTATATTCGACTGATGAGTTAAGAAAAAAATTCCATCGAGTTATACGCTCTAACAAATAGAGAGTGTGTCACTTATACCAGTATAGCGGGCTGCGGCCTATTATTCGTGGCTGGCAGTGCCAAACATATCAACGGATATATCCAAATCAGCTTGCAAGAAATGGAAGGCGCTTCGCTTCGTTGGTAACGCGTATGATGCACATTCTTGACGACAACGCTTGAAAAAAAACAACCAAGCCGCTGAAATGGCTTGGTTGCATTGGTATCCGATGGTTTCTCGAGACCTATGGATTGGTGGAGACGGCGGGAATTTAACTGGCTGCTGCTAGAGAAAAATCTATTATCCCTTGGCGTTGAGGATTTATACCTGGCTCAATTCAGGTGATAATTGCAGTTTTATTGTTGTCGGTTCTAATCTTTCGGCACGCGGTTTACTCAATAAAAAATGGGTGTCAAAGCGCATCAACGGGCATTAAACCCACACAGAACAAAAGGATAGTAGCAATATGATGCTTATGCTTAGCAATGATGATGGTTATTTTTCACCTGGCTTGGCTTGCCTTGCGGAAACGCTGTCTACCATTGCCGAAATAATAGTGGTAGCGCCAGAGCGTGACCGCAGCGGTGCAAGCAATTCTCTGACGCTGGATCGCCCGCTCAATTTACGCCGTGCAGCTAACGGTTTTTATTATGTAAATGGGACGCCGACCGATTGCGTGCATTTGGCAGTTACCGGCATGTTGGATACTCAACCGGATATGGTTATTTCCGGCATTAATGCGGGTGCCAACATGGGTGACGATACAATTTATTCAGGCACGGTGGCAGCTGCCACGGAAGGTTTTTTGCTGGGCATCCCGGCCATTGCCGTATCGCTGACGGGCAGAGAGTTGGCGCATTACGATACTGCGGCACGTGTGGTGGCTGATTTGGTGCGGCAATTTGAAAAGCACACCCATTCTCTTCCATGGTTACTCAACGTGAATGTGCCAGACATTCCCTACGAACAATTACAAGGCCGCGAAGTGACTCGGCTGGGCAAGCGCCATAAGGCCGAGCCGGTGGTAAAGGGTACCAATCCGCATGGGGAGACTGTGTACTGGGTTGGTGCGGCTGGCAAGGCTCAGGATGCGGGTGCAGGCACGGATTTTTATGCCATTTCTCAGCGCCGTGTATCAATTACGCCGTTACAGATGGATCTGACGCAATATAGCCAGCTCGATGCGGTAGGAATATGGCTGGCAGGTAACGCTAAATGAGTGGACGCCATAGTGGCATTGGCATGACCTCGCAGCGCACACGCGGGAGGTTGATAGAGCGGTTGCGTGCGCAGGGGATTGAGGATGAGGTTGTATTGGCTGCAATGAATGCGGTGCCGCGCCACATATTTATCGACGAAGCGCTGGCCAGCCGTGCCTACGACGATGTGTCATTGCCGCTGGGTTTTGGTCAGACCATTTCGCAACCTTACATTGTGGCGCGTATGGTCGAAATCCTGCGCAATGGCACGGCACTAAAGCGCGTGCTGGAAGTGGGTACCGGTTGCGGTTATCAGGCAGCGGTGCTAGCTCAGGTGGCACATGAGGTATATTCGGTGGAACGCGTGCAGCCTTTGTATGAGCGCGCGGCAGGCTACATGAAAGAATTGCAGGTAAAAAATGTTACCTTGCGTTATGCGGACGGCAACATTGGTTTGCCGGCAGTCGCACCGTTTGATGGCATTATTATGGCGGCAGCAGCTACTCATGTATCACAGGCCTTGCTGGAACAGCTAGCCGTGGGTGGTAGAATGGTGCTGCCATTGGGCGCGCAGGAGCAGTTTTTATGTCTGATTGAGCGTGGGGCACAGGGCTACCGTGAAACTCGCTTGGAGGCGGTGAAGTTCGTACCGCTATTGATGGGGAAAGTATGATGCTGAAAAAATTCACTTTTCGATTACAGTCCATAGCTAGTGCAGTTATTGCCGCAGCGCTAGTGGCAGGCTGCTCTTCCAGCGGGTCTCACGCACCTGTATTGGAACGTGGGGCAGAACACGAAATAGAAAGCGGAACCAAGTTGAAAAAACCGGTTGCGCCAGCCATGAAAGCTATGCCACGCGATAAAGACGGGCGTCCGCAGATTTACGTAGTACAAAAAGGCGATACTTTGCATAGCATAGCCTTTAACTATGGTTTGGATTATCACGAAATTGCCGAACTAAATAACATTCAAAATCATGGCATGATCCAGGTAGGTAAGGAGTTGCGCTTGCCCACTGCCAGTACTTCGGTCGTGGCTAAAGTGGTTGAAAGCAAGCCTCTGGAAGCTTCCATCAAGAGTCAGCCTAAGGTGGCCAAGCTGCCGTATACCGATCAGGCTGTGGCACAGATTGAAAAAATGCAGGAAGGCTTGCAAAAACCTGAAATGATGGTGGTGGCCAAAGTTCAGGCTAAACCTGAAATTAGAGCCGAGGCCAAGATCGATAGTACTGCCGATGACGATGGCAGTATGTTGGAGTGGAGTATGCCAACGTCTGGAACATTAATAAGCGAATATTCTGAAGCTGCCAGCCGCAAGGGGATCGATATTGCCGGTAAACTGGGCCAAGCGATAGTTGCTAGTTCGGCGGGCAAGGTAGTCTATAGCGGCAATGGCCTGCGCGGATATGGCAAGCTAATTATCATCAAGCATAACAAGACTTATTTGAGCGCATACGCCCATAACGACCAGCTGCTGGTAAAGGAAGGGCAGAATGTAAGCAAAGGGCAGAAGATCGCAGAGATGGGCAACACTGATACAGATCAGGTTCGCCTACACTTTGAGATACGCCGCTTTGGCAAGCCAGTTGATCCTGCCAAATACCTGCCATTCGTAAAGTCTTGAGCAACACAGGTCTTGATGTAACCGACCACAGTCGCGATAGCGCGGGGTTGCGCTATGTCTACCCCGTCGTGTCGCGGCGGGCGGGCGGGGTGTCAGTAGGCATCAATCTCAATACCAATAATGCCTGCAATTGGCGCTGCATATATTGTCAGGTGCCGGAGCTTAAGCGCGGCACAGCTCCGCGGGTTGATCTGGCGCTGCTGGAGCAGGAGTTGCGTGGTTTTCTTCATGAGTTGTTGCACGGTGATTTCATGCAGCGCCGCGTGCCGGAAGGGGCGCGCCGCATTAACGATATTGCATTGTCCGGCAATGGTGAACCGACCAGTGCCAAAGAATTTGAGCAAGTTATTACGCTCATCGGCAAGCTGCGACAAGAACTGGCGCTGCCCTCCCATATCAAACTGGTCCTCATCACTAATGGCAGCCTTATGCACCGCAAAAACGTGCAGCAAGGTCTGCGCAAGATGGCGCAACTTAATGGTGAAGTGTGGTTCAAGGTTGACCGTGCCAGCAAGGCGGGCATGCAACAAATCAACAACACCCGCACAAGTCTGGTTAAGGTACGCGAAAACCTTGCCACCGCCATCGCGCTGTGCCCGACTTGGCTGCAAACCTGCTGGTTCATGCTGGATGACGAGCCACCGGGCAAGCAGGACGAAGACGATTACCTAAATTTTTTGGCCACATTGTTGCATGACAATATTAAACCTGGAGGTGTGTTGCTTTACAGCCTGGCACGCCCCACGTTGCAACCGGAAGCACCAAAACTGGCTGCGCTGTCAGAGCAACAATTAGAAGCGTTTGCTACGCGTATTCGAGCATTAGGAGTAGAAACGAAGGTGGCAACATGAGTAGGGAAAAACGGTCTCCGACCGTGCATGTTTTTTTCAATCCTGAAACCTGTACTGTTACATATGTCGTATATGAAGCGCAGATATCGAGGTCATTCGGCTTTCCAGATTTTTGAAAAAAATAAATCCACTGCAATTAATAACGCACTTAGAGAATGGCCTGCCTGCCTTTAGGTATAATCCGCGCCTCATTTATTTCTTGAACTCTCCATGAGCATTTTGGTCTGGATTATTATCACCTGCATTGTAGGTGGCACGTTGAGCGTAGTATGCGCAGCATTATTTGCGCTCAACAAACGAACACAGCATTACCTTGGTGGCATGGTGAGCTATGCAATAGGTGCGTTGCTTGGAGCCGTATTTCTCAATATTTTGCCCGAGGCAATCAAACTAACCCCTAATGTAGCTATTTTAAGCGGCACGGTGTTGTTTGGCATCCTGTTGTTTTTCATTCTGGAAAAACTGGTGTTATGGAGGCATTGCCACCATGAGCATTGCGAAGCACATTTAATAATCGATGCAGAGCATGGCTACGACCATGGTCGAAGTGGCATGATGATTATTATTGGTGACACTTTCCATAACTTTGTGGATGGCGTCATCATAGCTGCGGCTTTTCTTACTGACGTGCATCTGGGTCTCGTCACGGCGCTGGCCATCATCGCACACGAAATTCCGCAGGAAGTGGGTGACTTCGCTATTCTGCTGCATTCGGGTTATAGCAAACTGCGTGCCTTTCAATTGAATCTAATATCCAGCTTCGCCTCTGTAGCGGGCGGCATACTTGGATACTTTACCTTGCAGACCATGCAGTCATGGATACCATCGCTGCTGGCGCTGGCAGCTGCGAGCATGATTTATGTTGCGGTGGCGGACCTGATACCCGGATTGCACAAGCGCGTGCAGTTACGCGATACCTTGCAGCAAGTAGTGCTGATTGTATCGGGCGTAGGGACAGTGTGGTTGATGAGCGTGTTAATGGTAGAGTAAAAAAACCTTCTTACCACATATTACTTATTGCGCAACTATTAAGCGCGCAACAAAAATAAAGCTGGTTGCAGGAAAGAAAATGTTCATTCCAATATATAAAGTTAAAATATGAGCAAACAGAACACAGCGCCACGTGTCGGCTTCGTATCTCTCGGTTGTCCCAAGGCAACTGTAGATTCCGAGCATATCCTTACTCGTTTGCGCACCGAGGGTTACATTATTTCTCCCAACTATGCGGATTCCGATCTGGTAGTGGTTAACACGTGCGGTTTCATCGACAGTGCAGTG
>JANMWF010000182.1:0-3273 GCA_031393845.1 Nitrosomonadales bacterium
GATCGGCATAGCTGCAACCAATGCTAGGCCCACAAGAATGTGTTGGGCTTCTATCGGCTCAGACCAAAGCCGCATTAAAACCGTTATGCCAAAAATATAGATAATTGGGATGGTTATGTTCGCAACTAGCCCGGCCAGCAATACATATTTTTTTTCAAAAAATTTTTTAATATGGGAAATTTTCAACCCTAGGCCAGCATTGAACATGAGTATGGCGAGCATAATCATCAGCAACGAAATATTTGTTTTCTGCTGGTAGATAGTGATCTCGCCGAAAGAAACATTCCTGATCCATAGACCGGGGATTGGAAAAACCACGGCAATAACATATGCAGCGATCAAAAACCAGAGCAGATGGCGGTGGAGTAAGTGAGATATCGAGAGTAAAGTCAACTTATGTTTTGTCTGAATCTATTTGTTTTGTAAAAATATTACAAAATTAACCAATTGAATATACTGCATATTTAGTGGTGAAAAATTCAACCTTTGATTGCCCGCTCAACTGCCATGATCTGTGTCTCACGCACCTTTTCAACAATAACATTTTTATTTTCACACTGCTGCGCAATATCCCCTGCATTCACCGCCTGCGTCGCCCGTAACATTTGCAGCAGATAATACGCCTGCAGATAAGCATCCTGATTATGTCCAGCCCGGTAGGTTGGACTGAATGAAATGAAGCCCAACATCTCACCGCTCACCAGACGAGAACAAAGGGACAAATCTTGACATCCCGCTTGTTGCCCAACTCTCATTCAAATGGCACGCGCTAAAAGCGGCTGGACAAATGGATTGCCGAATAAAGTGGTCATCTGATGCGACCGTGGATATCGAAGTAATCGCAGAATTCAATAGCCGCGACCCTGAGTTTTATGCGCGAACGGTGTTGTCTAAAGATATTGTCGGCTTCCAGAACCCTCGCAGATTTTCCATGCATCGGTCGCGCAGTGCCTGATCTTGGCGACGAAAACATCTGGGAACGGTTCGTGTACTATTATCGACTTGTGTATCGCGTCGTACAAAAAAACCATGAAATACTCAAAATTAGCGTGGTTCGTCGCGATTTATAGAGGCGCCCTAACGTTATAAAACATTCGAGTCACGGCACAAGTCTCATTCTTGCTACAATTAGCGCTTGTAATAAATCACGGAATTAATTATGTGCGGAATAATCGGTGCAATAGCGCAGCGCAATGTCGTTCCTATTCTTTTACAAGGGCTGCAACGCCTGGAATATAGGGGTTATGACTCAGCTGGATTGGTGGTCGTCGAGAACAATGAGTTGCAACGCATTCGCAGCACCGGACGCGTTGCGGAATTAACCACGCGAAGCTCTGCTACCAGCGGTCACATTGGTATTGCACATACGCGTTGGGCTACTCACGGTGTGCCCAGCGAACGTAACGCGCACCCGCACTTGAGCAGCAATCTCATTGCGGTGGTGCACAACGGCATTATCGAAAACTATGAAGAGCTCCGTACGCGCCTGACGGCGCAAGGCTCCGTATTCACATCCGACACTGACAGCGAAGTCATTGCACATCTTATTAATAGTTACTATGCGCGTGGCAATAGCTTGTTGGTTGCAACTCAGGCGGCGCTTGCCGAGTTGGTGGGCGCTTACGCTATTGGCGTAGTGGCAGCGGACAATCCGAACCAGCTAATTTGTGCGCGCAAGGGTAGCCCGTTATTGTTGGGGGTGGGAATTGACGAGCATTTCATCGCATCCGATGTATCAGCGTTACTGCCGGTGACAAAAAATGTGGTGTATCTGGAAGAGGGCGACGTGGCCGAAATAAGCTTGCAAGGCTACCGGATTTTTGATGCCAAGGGCCAAGCGGTGGAACGTCCGATACACGTCAGTAAACTGTCTAACGCAAGCATGGAGCTGGGCGAATATCGTCACTATATGCAAAAGGAAATTCACGAGCAGCCGCAAGCGCTCGCGGACACGTTGGAAGGTGTATGTAACAGCCAGTCGCTGATACCCGGCATTTTTGGGGCCGAGGCCGCTGCTGCGTTCGAACAAGTTGAAAGCATCCTTATTCTCGCTTGCGGCACCAGCCACCATGCGGGGCTAGTGGCGCGCTACTGGCTCGAAGAAATCGCCGGCATTCCATGTACCGTGGAAATCGCCAGCGAATATCGTTACCGCGTAAGCGTGCCCAATCCCAAGTCGCTAGTTGTTACCATTTCTCAATCGGGTGAAACCGCCGATACTCTGGCTGCACTCAACCACGCCAAGGCATTGGGTCACCCCCATACTCTTTCCATCTGCAACGTACCGGAAAGCGCGCTGGTCAGGCTCTCCAAGCTACATTTCCTGACGCGTGCGGGACCGGAAATTGGTGTCGCCTCAACCAAGGCATTTACTACACAATTAGCGGCTTTGTTCCTGCTTACTCTGGTTCTCGCCAAGCAGCGTGGCAGGTTGAGTGCAGAAAAAGAACAGCGCCACTTACATGCGTTGCGCCATTTGCCCAGCGCGGTTCAATTGGTATTGAAACTTGAACCTGATATTGCACAGATGGCCGAGCGCTTTGCCGACAAGCGCCATGCTCTGTTCCTCGGGCGCGGGCTGCACTATCCCATCGCACTGGAAGGAGCGCTTAAGCTTAAGGAAATATCCTACATTCACGCCGAAGCATACCCCGCCGGTGAATTAAAGCACGGGCCACTAGCCTTGGTGGACAAGGACATGCCGGTTATTGCCGTTGCCACTAACGACGCATTATTGGAAAAGCTCAAATCCAACCTGCAAGAGGTACGCGCACGAGGTGGAGAGCTGTATGTATTCGCCGATGCGGGCACGCGTTTTCATTCGAGCGAGGGCGTACATTTAATGCAAATGCCCGAGCATGCCGGATATTTGAGCCCTATTCTGCACACCATTGCGCTGCAACTGCTGGCATATTACGTGGCATTGCAAAAGGGAACTGATGTCGACAAGCCGCGCAATCTGGCGAAATCTGTCACTGTAGAGTGAAGAGTCAGCGAGTTATGTTTGTTTCGCATCCGTCCATTACGGGGTTTTTCCAGAATGGCGGTTATTACTGTATTCAATCAAAAGGGGGGGGTGGGCAAAACCACCACTTGCCTCAATCTTGCCGCTGCGCTGGCCATGGGGCAGCGGCATCCCATCGCTCTTGATCTTGACCCTCAAGGGCATTTAAGCTTGGCCAGTGGGCTGAAAGATCCCACTTTATCTGATGCTGGTATGGCTGCTTTTTTTAGGCTGAACACTCCGCTTGCCAAACTTCTGCGCGATACGCC
>JANMWF010000064.1:0-3028 GCA_031393845.1 Nitrosomonadales bacterium
GCCGAAATGACCGAGCTGCCTGATCGCGACCGCCTCACTCCCTTGCTTGCAGCCATACCCGATACGCCCGCGCAATTCAGCGTACTGTGGCTGGAAACGCCTGACACCAACGATGGCAAAACTCTGTCCGGTTTTATCAAGCGCTTTCAACCCCTGATGGAAGAAAAGCTGCGCGCCAGCGGGCGCATGGCTGAAGACCCCAGTCTGCCCCGCCTGCATATCTTCTTCCCTGACAAGAGTCGTGCACTGATTGGTACAAGTGATCCGCGCAACAGCAGCAGCGCAGCTATGGGTATCCTGCGAATGAAGATGCCTTATGAAGCGCCCAGTCGTTCTGTACTCAAGCTGGCCGAAGCTTTTGAGATATTTTTATCGGAAGACGAAAAAATACAATGGATAAGACCGGGTATGCGCGCAGTAGATCTGGGTGCAGCTCCCGGTGGCTGGACTTGGCACCTCGTCAGTCTGGGTATGCAGGTGGAGGCGGTTGATAACGGGCCGCTCAAAGGCGTAGTGGCCGATCACCCTTCGGTCAAACACCTGCGTCAGGATGGCTTCCGCTATCGCCCAAAACATGCGGTAGATTGGCTAGTATGCGACATGATAGAGCAACCGGGACGGGTGGCCGCACTGGTCGCTGACTGGGTTGTCAGCGGCTCAACCAGCCGCGCCTTCTTCAACCTCAAGCTCCCGATGAAAAAACGCGTGGAAGCCTTGAATGAAGCGCTCGCCAGCATCCGCGAGGTACTGGATAAAAAAAGCTTCAAGTATCGCCTGAAAGCGAAGCAGCTATACCATGACCGTGAAGAAGTGACTGTGTTTCTGGCCAGGATCAAACACTAAAGCAAGAAGGTTTTGCCAAATCCTGCTTTTAAAGCGGTGGATGTCACGTCCTATCTTCTTGGTCAGCATTACCTCGAATAATCCATGTTAAAATTACTTAACTACAAAACCATATAAGGAATTTTAATGCTACACGAATACTGCGACGTCATTACCAAAATGAAACAAAACAATGCAGTTAATGCCCATTTTTTGAAAATTTTCGACAAACACAATGCGCTTGATAGTCAAATCACCAAAGCTGAAAACGGCGAAGTTCATCTGACTGATACTGAACTTGAAATACTTAAAAAAGAAAAACTTCTTCTCAAAGATGAAGCTTACGCATTGATCATGCTTTACAAAAAAGAACACAATCTTTAAATTCTCTGTCGCCAGACTACGTACGGATACGTAGTCAATCAATTGTGTCAGGCAACAAAGCCAGAGCCTTCGTAACAAAACCTAACTTCATCAAAACTCGGATATGCCCGTGCCATTTCCCAAGGCATAACACTACCTGCATCGTCACCACAGACTAACGGTATATGCGTGCGCTTCCACAAAACCATTTTGCAGGAATTTTACCAAGCTATATTCCGAAAAAACTTTATGTTGATAACCATGACTCGCCGCTTAAAATACTTGCTTCGTGAGGATCGCGCACTCAAATATGGAGCAGGAGGCGAAGGTGCAGCGCATCATCGGTGACAAATGCCCTGAGCAGTTGAAGATGGGGTTTGTTTATAAAGACGAGCGGCGTGGTAGCGTTCCATATTATTTTTAAAATAATATATTGAATGCGAATCATTATTACCTGTATAATCATTAACCGCGTCTGACAGTTATCTTTTGTGTAGCTTTTACTGGGGTTTTATTTATGAAATTGCAAAGCGCTGTTTTACCAATAATGATGTTGATCAGTGTTACCTCTCAAGCTAAAGAACCGTTGAGCGATATACAGCAACTTGGCAAATTTTTATTCCAGGATAAAAATCTGTCTCTGAACAGAAACCAATCTTGCGCGAGTTGTCACAGCCTACAGCCGGCAGGAGGTAATGGCTTGGCTAGTAAAGTAGTCCCGGGGTTTGTTGACCCGGATAACGTCAAAAATGGCACTGCCATTTCGAAAGGCTCGATTACCAGTGTCACAGGTACGTTAAATACTCCAAGCATAGGTTATGCGGCACATAGTCCTTCATTTCATTGGAGTCAAAATGCAGGCTTGTTTGTAGGAGGCCAATTCTGGAATGGGCGCGCCAAAGATTTGAGCGAACAGGCGCAAAAACCTTTGCTAAATCCGCTCGAAATGGCAATGCCCAGCGAACAGGCGGTGGTTGACCGTATAAAGGAGGATAAAAGATACAAGGAATTGTTCCAGGAAGTCTATGGTATCAATTTGGATGTTACTAAAGTTGACAAAGTTTTTAGTCTTGCGACAAAAGCCATCGGCGAATTTGAAAAAACCTCTGTATTTAATAAGTTCACGTCCAAATTCGATTATGTGTTAGCTGGGAAAACCACGTTAACCGTTATTGAAGAAAAAGGCTTAAAGCTATTCAATGGCAAAGGCAACTGCGCCGCCTGCCATACCAGCGAGGCAACCCGTAACAAAAACGGCGAACTAATGCTGCCGCTGTTTACCGATTTTACTTACGACAACATCGGCTTGCCACGTAATGTAAAAATACCGAATAACCCAGAGCCTAATCTTGGACTTGGTGGTCGTAGCGATATTGCAGTCAAAGACCCTGAAGGCAATGAGATCGGCAAGCACAAAGTCATGACGCTGAGAAATATTGCTCTGACGCCGCCTTATGGTCATAACGGCGTCTTGGAATCGCTGGAACAGGTTGTGCATTTTTATAATAGCCGCGATATCTTGGGTACGGTACGGGATAACACAGATTCAAGGTTCGGCAAGTCCGGTTGGCCCCAACCCGAAGTTCCCCAGAATGTGAATAGTAGCGAATTGGGTAATCTGGGCTTGAGCCCTGAAGAGGAAAAGGCAATTGTCGCCTTTCTTAAAACCTTAACCGACGACTATCAATTATGGGGCTTAGATAGTCGTGTACCGCCTGATTCTCCGCCTCCTTTCTTAATCTCTCCGCAATAACAACGGTAATGGGTGGGCAAATTCACTTTGCCCACCCGAATAAACAAGGAAAATTTGATATGGCAATTGTTATTTATAGTGTGAATACTG
>JANMWF010000205.1:0-11049 GCA_031393845.1 Nitrosomonadales bacterium
ATGCGCTCGTCCAGTTCCGGCCCCGCGATGTGAGCAAAAAGTTTGCGCAAAAATGGATTGGTTTTAGGCAGGTCGTAGGCGGCGTGAGTACGGGTAAAATGCGCGCCGGTACTGTTGCAACGTGCGGCAAACAGGCCATAGCAGATAGTTTGCGCGTACATATCGCCAAATTGCTCCGGCGTGAGGTCATGCAGCAACACTTTGCGGAAGCCTTCCATCTGTTCATGCAGTGCACCCTGCTCGCCCTCTTCCGAAAAGGTCTTGCCGATGATGGTGCGGATCAACCGCGCCAGTGCCGCCATACGTACGGCGAGTTCCTTGGGGCTGGAGATGACCGGTATGTTCTCGGCAAAGAAGGACTGTAATAGTTCGGAGAGTTGCTGCTCTCCATCGGTCTCCGTGCGCAACCGGCCATTAGCCTGCGGTTTGGCAAGGCGCGCAGTCAGGCGCAATTTGCCGCTGACATACCAGCGGAATTCCAGATAGTCGGTCAGGATAAGATTGGCAAGACCATCGCGATAACGCTTGAGTTGTTCGCTTTTCTCGGTGTCGTCGAGCGAAACACCGATGTCCTTGGCTTCCACGAAGCCCAACGGAATATCTTTGCGGGTGATGATGTAATCCGGCGCACCGCATTTGATGCGCTTGGGTTCGTTGGTAGCAATGATGCCGCTCTGAAATGCTTCAAGCAGGTCTTTCAGCGCGGGACGGTGAGTATGTTCGGTGGCGTTGCCTGCTTTGTAGGCTTGCTCTATCAGAGTTAGATAGTTTTTGAAAATCGCGTTATCAACCACCTTTTTTCGCCCCTTTGTTTTTATGTTTGCGCACAAACAAGACTACGTTACGACGCCGCCTAGCGGGTAACCTTGAAGTAGTTCGCGCAGGTGCTTTAACGTCACTGCCAATTTAAGATCGGCCTTCAGAATTTTAGAGCACTAGGTTAACGGTAAATATAGGCAATTCATGCACTCGCCTGTCCCAGATTTTCTGAAGTAGCACACTCTTCGCCATCACAACCGACGCGCTCTGTAACAGGTTGCTCTCGATATTGATTGCTATTGGGATCGATCGCAGTCTCACTCACCAGTTGGCCAATGGTTGCTCCCACGCGCAAATCATCTATGCGGCCGAAGTGATTGAGTCGAATGCGCCCTTGCCGATCCAGAAGAATCAGCGTCGGTGTGCCCCTCATATTAAATGCCTCCATCGTATGTGGAATGCTGCCCGTTGTTGATGGTCGATCCACAGCAACTGGGAAACGGATACGGTATTCATAAAGGAACGCCTCTAAAGCCATCGGTGTCATTGCGTTGTGGTGTTCAAATACACAGTGAATACCGATCACGGCAACATCTGCTGCCGGAAAAGTGTCATGGATAGCCGTAGCCTGTGGCAGACCATGTGACACACAGCCGGGACATAGCATCTGGAATGCGTGCAATACGACCACGCGTCCGCGTAAATCTGCAAGCGTAATAGAACGTAGTGTATTGAGCCATTGAGATACTTGTAGTTCTGGAGCTACTGGGTTGATGTTAGTCATACAATTATTCCTGAGTTAGGTTAAGTGTTGTTGGGAGAGGTTGGGCCACTCCCAACAAAGCTGTCATCTAAGCACGCGTAGCTCATGTGACGTGAGCCATAATTTCGACGATCTGTTCGTCGTTAAGCACGGTCAGGTGAAGATGAGTGTCTTTTTTAATGACTCTAAATCCTTAAGTGTATAGGTGGCTCAAAAACACCCTGCTACAGTTGCGGCAGGATATCCAGCACAGATTCAGATGGCCGACACAAACGCGTTCCCAACGGTGTTACGACAATCGGGCGATTGATCAGAATCGGGTTTGCGATCATGAAATCGATCAGTTCATCATCGCTCAATTTCGGATTATCGAGACCCAGCTCTTCAAATAGCGTGTCTTTACGGCGTAGCACATCACGCACAGGCTTGCCGATGGCTGCGATCAACGTCACCAGTTCGGCACGACTTGGCGGTGTTTTCAGGTACTCGATAACACGCGGTTCGATACCTCTATCGCGTATCATCGCCAAAGTATTGCGCGAAGTGCCACAGCCAGAGTTGTGATAGATAGTTATGTCAGTCATGAGGCTACTTTGCTTAAAAAGTTCAAACCCAATCATACCAAGACTTGGAAATGTTGACTAACCACCAAAAGCATCGCGGGCACCTGGATCAGCGCGCCCACCACTGTGGTAAAGGCCACACAAGAATTGAAACCGAAGAAATTGATAGCTGCAGCCACTGCCAGCTCAAATAAATTGGAAGCCCCGATAATAGCCAAAGGAAAGGCAATGTAGTGCAAAGAATTAAGAAAATTTAATACTTCTGCTTAACGTGGGTTATGCGTCACAAGGAAAATTTTTTCCTGCAACTGGGTTATGCCCTTGTCGCGAAATCGTGGTTCCTTGTCGAGAATGTCCGCGCTATACAGCAGGCGCACCTCGCCTGTTTTCTCATAAAGCTCCCTTACCTCCGGCTCTTTCACGCTAAAAGGCGGCCCCTGCATTTCATGCTGGGGGTAGTCGAAGGTGACTAACAAGGTGTTTACGCCGGAAGCCAGAATGGTCTGCATGTGGGCTGCATAGGCACTGCGCATTGATGAGGGTAGCGCGATGAGCGAGGCGCGGTCAAAAACTGCGTTCACCCCGGCCACATCCTCTGCTGTGATCTGGAAGAAATCGCCGCAGTAAAGCCAGAGTCCTTCTGTCTGGTAGATGCTGAAGGTGTCGTGTTTTGTGACTGATGCTTGCAGGCCGTTTTCAGCAAAGAATGCCTCGACCGCCAATGGACTGATTTCCACGCCAACCACTTCATGGCCTTGCCCGCGCAGCCAAAGCATGTCGCGGCTCTTGCCGCAAAGTGGCACAAACACACGACTGCCATGAGCAAGGTTCAGTACAGACCAGAATCGCTGCAAGTGCGAGTTGATTTCTTTCTGATGAAAACCTGTTTCACTTCTGGCCCAACGCTCGCACCAATAATCTGTATCCATGATTATCAACCTGCCAGGAACGTGTAGTCGGAATAGCCATGCTCGCTGCCACAGAAGACCGGTGTCATTAGCATGAAGTGATCATGGTCGAACTTTTGATAAGGCTCATCAATCGCACAGTGGGCCATGGGAAACAGGATCAGGCATTTCACAAATCAATCTCCAGGATGTTTGCTGTCTTTTTCGTGGTCTTCCGCCTTGTGGGTCAGGAACAACGATGCGCCAATCAGGGCGATAGCGCCACCGAGATAAAGCAGGTCGAGCGGGGTCGATATTTTCATGTTCAGCGCTTCCTCAAACAGAGTGACGATCAGGATCATCAGAATGACCTTGGCCAGTCGCGCCTTGAGGTCGTCCAGACTTCCGATAACCAATATCTTGCTGGAGGTTTTGCTGCCATGTGCTTCATCGATGTCACTGACAAACAGTTCATACATGCCGAGCGAGAAAATCAGCATGAAGGTGGCAAGCAGGTAGCCGTCCACCACTTCCACCACATGGGAGATGGTCCGATCGTGAAGAAGCTTGCGCGCCTCGTCAGTCAGAGCGGAATCGGCGTAATAAAGCATGTGGCTAACAAGGTACACCACGTCCACCGTGGCCATGTAGAAAATAGCAATGGCAGCAGCCATGCTTGCCACCACCGCTACCACCACCACGAAACGTCCATTCCAGAGCGCGGCTTCGAACCATTTTTCGATCGCTTTTAGCATGTCGGTATTTTATTGCCTGAATGATGAACGCGAAAGAGCGAGTTCATGGAGTGCTGTGAACCCACCAAAAAATATTTTAAAGATTAGTTAAAAGAGCAAAAATTACTGAAATATAAGCACTAATTGCTTTGAACCACGATAGTGATCGCATGTATCACCTGTGTTCCCCTACGCCCTTAAGTAATATTTTAACACCAATATGCCAACTTCAGTCGAGCTCGGCCAGCGGACGTTGCATCTTGCCTATATCGATTTTGGCATATTTTTCCACTTGCCTTAGTTCTCCGTCAGCTCCTTTTGACAATCTAATTTCGAATCCAACAGACTATCCAAGCAGACTATATTGCAACATTTCAACTATTGTTGTAGTATTGCCGCATGGATAAACTTACTGCAACTTCAATATTCGAATCGCTTTCTTCCGGTGTGCGGTTGGACGTGTTTCGGCTGTTGGTCAAAAAAGGGCTGGATGGTATGGTGGCGGGCGACATCGCGACAACGCTTGAAGTGCCACCCACCAATCTTTCCTTCCACCTGAAAGCATTGACGCAAGCACGCCTGCTAACAGTCCAACAGGAGGGCCGTTACCAGCGTTATCGCGCCAATATCCCCTTGATGCTGGATATTATTGCTTATCTGACCGAGGAATGCTGTTCCGGCAATCCTCAGCAGTGTATCGATTTGCGGACGGCATCAGCCTGTTCCGCAAGCGTACCCCTACCAATTCCTCCGACTTAATCGAAGCCCTGAATATGAACGTACTCTTTCTCTGCACTGGTAATTCCTGCCGTTCCATCCTCGGCGAAGCCACCTTCAACCATCTTGCGCCGGCTGGTTGGCGTGCCATGAGCGCTGGCAGCCAGCCCACCGGCAAGGTGCATCCGCGTTCGCTGGCATTGCTGACGAGCGAAGGCATCTCCACCGAAGGTTATTACAGTAAATCCTGGGAAAATCTGCCCACCGCGCCCGATATAGTTATCACCGTTTGTGCCAGTGCCGCAGGAGAAACTTGCCCGGCCTACCTCGGCCCAGTGCTGCGCACTCACTGGGGTGTGGAAGACCCGGCGCATGCCACGGGCACGGATGAAGAGATTGATGCGGCGTTCATAAAGGCTTACCGCATCCTGCGTGCCCGCATCGAGGCATTTTTTGCACTGAATCTGGATGTGTTGAAGCATGACAAGACCGCACTCAAGGCCGAAATGGACAAGATTGCCAACATCGTTGTTTAACGTGCTGCTATTACGTACTGACAATTTGAAAGAAAAGCTCATCAAAATCGTACGCATCAAGGATTAACACCATGAGTATTTTCGAGCGCTACCTAACCATCTGGGTTTTTCTGTGCATCATCGTCGGGGTGGTAATGGGTCAACTAGCCCCCGAACCGTTTCGCTGGCTGGGTGAATTGGAGATCGCCAAGGTCAATATCCCCGTCGGACTACTGATCTGGGTCATGATCATCCCCATGCTATTGCGCATAGACTTCATGGCCTTGCACGAAGTGCGCAAATACTGGCGCGGCATCGGTGTCACGCTGTTTGTCAACTGGGCGGTCAAACCCTTTTCCATGGCGTTGCTTGGCTGGTTGTTCATCCGGCAATTGTTCGCACCGTATCTGCCAGCGGAGCAGCTCGACAGCTACATTGCAGGCCTAATATTGCTTGCCGCCGCACCCTGTACCGCGATGGTGTTCGTGTGGAGCCGACTGGTGAATGGGGAGCCGCTATTCACCCTGAGTCAAGTCGCGCTCAACGACGCCATCATGGTGTTCGCCTTTGCGCCGCTGGTGGCACTGTTGCTGGGCATTTCATCCATCATCGTGCCTTGGGATACGCTGCTGGTGTCGGTAGTGTTATACATCGTGCTGCCCGTTCTGGTGGCACAGGTTTGGCGCAAGTTCCTGTTGGCACGCGGCGGGATTGCGGCGCTGCATCATGCCCTGTCCAAGCTGAACCCGCTCTCCATCTCCGCACTGTTACTCACGCTGGTATTGTTGTTCGCCTTTCAGGGCAAAGCCATCGTCGAGCAACCGCTCATTATCGTCATGCTCGCCGTGCCCATCATCATTCAGGTCTATTTCAATTCCGGCTTGGCCTATTGGTTGAATCGCCGCTTCGGTGAAGCGCACTGCGTAGCGGGCCCTTCAGCACTGATCGGAGCAAGTAACTTCTTTGAATTGGCAGTCGCTGCCGCCATCAGCCTGTTCGGTTTCGAATCCGGTGCGGCACTTGCTACCGTGGTCGGCGTGTTGATTGAGGTACCAGTGATGCTGTCAGTGGTGTATCTGGTCAAGCGTAGCCATGGCTGGTACGAAGCAGGAAACAGATATGAGACCAAACCTGAACGACAAAAATGAACTGATGCTGGGAGAACGTTTCAAGAATCACCTAATTCCCTCTCTTTCTTCTCTTTTAATCAGCATAGTCGTCGCGCGCTCTTCAGAATTCAGCTGCGTGTAATGCTTAAATCATCCTTGCGGTGGAATCACTGATCCGGCAGGGTGCGTTGTGGCCGCTTAACAAAAACCTGTTACCCAATTTATACAATATCGACCCGGCTTACATAAATGCTACATTCGATCCCGGCAATCGCTACTCGGTGCCTTACGCCTATACCCTTACTCTGATTGGTTATAGGGCACCTCTAAAAATCCAATTTTGCGAGCCGCCGCTTTGCGGCTTGCCTGCTTACCCCGTTTCGTCACAATACGGCGTTACTCGAAAAAAATTATCGCTTACATATCAACCATATGCCGCGCTCAAATTTTTTACTTGTGCCTTGTCTTGCCTAGAAACTTAAATTTTTAGAGGCGCCCTATAACCGTGAAATAATCCGCGAGTTGGACTTGCTTACCGATAGCAGGGCAATAATCTTTGAATCGAGCTATCTGGAGAAAATTAAAAGGGCGTGTCACCGTGCTGGACAGTCAACGCGAGCTACTGGCGGCGGCACTGAAGTACTCGGGTTATTTGGTGAATGATGTGAATGATATGAACGAAGTGCACTGGAAGCAAGCGCGTGACTTGATTATTCGCGCCAAGCCATATTGGGCGGCATTCAATGCCTCAAGCTATATCAAGAAGTTGACCGTAGGCAACATCTGGCTGGTGCATGGTTATTCAAATGACATTTTTCAGGTCGATCTCGATGCTAAAAAAACCAACAGGAAATTTCGCACCGTTTCCATCTTCCCCAAAGAAGGGGCGGTGCTGGCACTAGACTCGATGGTGCTGTACAAAACTGGCTCACGTCCCGACCTTTCGCATCGCTTCATCAATTTCATACTGGATGGCCGCAACTCTGCAGAATTTGCCGATCTGACCGGTTCCAGAAATCCAAACCGTGACGCACTACAATATATCCATCCGGAAATCTCACTAAACCCTGCAGTATTTCCCAGCCGCGCGCAACAAGCTCAGCTGGAAATGCTACACGATCTGAATCGCCATCAACGCCTCATACTGTCGCGCATTTGGAGCCAAATCAAACTAAAATAATTAAGCCAGATAAACAATCAGAAGGAGCAAAACGAAAGAGACTGGACACATCTTTCCGGGAACAGTAACGTCTATTCCTTAGAGAATGTAAAAATTACATATTGCCTACAAGCCCGAGTAGCACAGCGGCTTCGGGTTATAGACATGCGACCGAAGGACTGACAGGTATCTTTCTCACGCTGTATCGTAACAGTCGGAAGTGAGATTGACCGTTTGTATTTTCACGGGTAGCATAGCCGCCTTCGTTGTTTTGAAAGGCTCAGTTAAAATGCAACGCAAATTCATTGTCGGAAATTGGAAGATGAATGGCGCGCTGACCAAGAATGAGGCTTTGTTGAAAGAGGTTGCGAATGGCGTGGCGCAGATGTCGGGAGTGGATTGCGCAGTGTGCGTGCCTTTCCCCTATCTTGCACAAACGCAATTGCTGCTACATGGCACCCCAATAAAATGGGGGGCGCAGAATGTGCATCAAGCAGATAAAGGAGCCTACACTGGCGAGGTGTCGGTTTCCATGTTGCGTGATTTTGGCTGCAATTATGTGATCGTCGGACATTCTGAACGGCGCAGCCTGTACGGTGAAAGTAGTCAACTGGTGGCGGAAAAATTCGCTGTGGTTCAAAAAGCAGAGCTGACGCCCATCATCTGTGTCGGCGAAACTTTGGAGCAGCGTGAAGCCGGTACTACCGAAATGGTGGTGGCGGAACAGCTGGCCGAAATTATCAAGCTACGCGGTGTACAGTCATTCCGTTCTGCTGTCATCGCCTATGAGCCGGTCTGGGCTATAGGTACTGGCAAGACCGCTTCGCCAGAACAGGCACAAGAGGTACATGCTTATATACGCAAACGTATCGCCGGTTTTGATGAGGAGTTTGGTCAAGCTTTGTGTATACTTTATGGTGGCAGTGTTAATGCCGCCAACGCTGCTGAACTGTTCGCCATGCCAGACATTGATGGTGGGCTTATTGGTGGCGCATCCTTGGTTGCTGGAGATTTCTTGGCTATTTGCAACGCCGGGCAAAAATAAATTCGATTTTTTGGAGTAGTACGTGGAAATTTTTATTTGGGTTATACATGTCATAGCTGCAACAGTGCTGGTTGGTTTGGTGCTTATGCAACATGGCAAAGGGGCGGATATGGGAGCTGCCTTTGGCACTGGTTCAGCCGGGAGTGTGTTTGGCTCGAGCGGTTCAGCCAATTTTCTGAGTCGTAGTACGGCGGTGGTTACAGGGGTGTTTTTTATTACCAGCATGTCGTTAACTTATATTTATGCTAACCCATCGCAATCTCACGGTGTAATGGATAAGCATGAGGTATCAAAGTCGGCGCAGAAGCCAGCTGCACCCGCTTTAACACCTGGCGATGTACCTGGTTCGAAGTCGCAAGAAATACCAAAATAATAAAACTATGCCGATGTGGTGAAATTGGTAGACACGCTAGCTTGAGGGGCTAGTGGCGAAAGCTGTAGCAGTTCGAGTCTGCTCATCGGCACCAAATATTCAAGCCAAAGTTTTCTGGGCTCTGGTTAATTAAACTGGAAAGGCATTCCGAGCGTCATATTTGCAAGGCGCCAAACGAATGGGGGAGGCTCAGATGTTGGAAAACTATTTTCCGATCTTGTTATTCATAGTCGTTGCGCTGGCGATGGGTGTGGCGCCGCTGCTGTTAGGCTGGCTAGCTGCTCCTAATCGCCCGAACGATGCAAAACTCTCACCTTATGAATGCGGCTTTGGGGCTTTTGAAGACGCGCGAATGAAATTCGACGTGCGTTATTATCTCGTTGCCATCTTGTTTATCTTGTTCGATCTGGAAATTGCGTTTCTGTTTCCCTGGGCAGTGGTGCTGAAGGAAATCGGCTTGTTTGGGTACGTTTCCATGTTAATTTTCTTGGCTATCCTTGTGGTCGGATTTATTTACGAGTGGAAAAAAGGAGCTCTGGAATGGGAATAGAAGGAGTTCTGGAAAAAGGCATCGTTACCACGTCATTGGACGTTTTGATAAATTATGCTCGCACGGGTTCGCTGTGGCCAATGACTTTTGGCTTGGCATGTTGCGCGGTAGAAATGATGCAGGCGGGCGCTTCGCGTTATGATCTTGATCGCTTTGGCATAACGTTCCGTCCCAGCCCGCGCCAGTCAGACGTGATGATAGTGGCTGGCACACTATGCAACAAGATGGCGCCGGCGCTGCGCAAGGTGTATGACCAAATGGCTGAGCCGCGTTGGGTAATCTCGATGGGATCGTGCGCTAATGGCGGCGGCTATTATCATTATTCTTATTCGGTCGTTCGAGGTTGCGACCGCATTGTGCCAGTGGATGTGTATGTGCCAGGTTGCCCGCCGACAGCTGAGGCACTGCTGTATGGCATCATACAATTGCAAAACAAGATCAAACGAACTAACACAATTGCGCGCTAGGTTTATGTGCAATATTCATGATAGAAAACACGATGCTATGGGTCCCCGTTCAAATGGGGGCAGTGTCTGTCATCTGGAGTGCGCGGACATGTCATGCTTTCATCTACGTGAATTGCTCGTGAACTCAAAAAATGCCATCGTAAACTTGATTCACACGACACCGGTGTAAAACATGGCTGCTAATTTAGATCTCTTGACTACTAACTTGAGCACGATTTTCGCTAACAGAATAGTTAATCTGGAAAATAGGCTGGGTGAGTTGACCTTAGTCGTCAGTGCCATTGACATGCTGGAGGTGCTGATGTGCTTGCGCGACGATCCCGCTTTGCGTTTCGAACAGATGATGGATCTGTGCGGGGTAGATTACTTTACTTATGGAAGTGAAATTTGTGAAGGCGGCGCGTATCTCAAATCCGACGACACTCCTAATGCTTATCCTTCTCGATTTGCCGTGGTTTACCATCTGTTGTCGCTGACCCACAATATCCGCTTACGCGTGCGCGTATTTGCTGAAGACAATGACCTGCCGATACTGAGTTCCGCGGTGAGCATTTGGCCGTGCGCTAACTGGTATGAGCGCGAGGCATTCGATTTGTATGGCATTGTGTTTACAGAACATCCTGATTTACGTCGTCTGCTCACCGATTACGGGTTTGTTGGCAACCCCTTCCGCAAGGATTTCCCATTATCAGGCCATGTCGAGATGCGCTACGACCCTGAGCAGCAGCGCGTGATTTATCAACCGGTGTCGATTGAACCTCGTGAACTCGTTCCCCGCATCATTCGTGAAGAACATTACGGGGGTTTGAAATGAAAGCCAGGAACTTGAGCGACGGAAGCATGGGCGCACAGATAACGGCTTTACCCGGGATTTGGCATTCCTCTTCTTTTTTGGGCAACAGGGGCGAAGGCTTTAATCATGGCTGAAATAAAAAATTACACCATGAATTTTGGGCCGCAGCACCCATCCGCACACGGCGTGTTGCGCCTGGTTCTGGAACTGGACGGTGAAGTAATTGAGCGTGCTGATCCGCATATTGGCTTGCTTCATCGCGGTACCGAGAAACTGGCTGAGCATAAAACGTATCTGCAATCTCTGCCTTATATGGATCGCCTCGACTATGTGTCGATGATGTGCAACGAGCATGCCTACGTCATGGCCATCGAAAAACTGCTTGCTCTCGAAGTGCCACTGAGAGCTCAGTATATTCGGGTAATGTTCGACGAAATTACCCGAGTCATGAATCATCTGCTGTGGCTTGGAGCACATGCACTGGATATTGGCGCAATGACCGTGTTTTTATATACTTTCCGTGAGCGCGAAGACCTGATGGATGTATATGAGGCCGTATCCGGCGCGCGACTGCACGCAGCGTATTACCGACCAGGCGGCGTGTATCGAGATTTG
>JANMWF010000206.1:0-4822 GCA_031393845.1 Nitrosomonadales bacterium
ACCTTTGCGTTGAACAACCGCACAGCATGCAGGTATTTCTACACTTCATTCAACAGGTTGCGCCTGGAGCCGACGTACTCTACATCCTCGGTGATTTATTCGAATATTGGGCTGGTGATGATGACATCGACGACCCATTTAATCGCCAGATTAGCAATGCCTTACACGCACTTTCCGTTAGCGGCACTGTCGTCAACATCATGCATGGCAACCGTGATCTGCTAATGGGCCAGAAACTCGCAAAAGCGAGCGGCGCCACGCTGCTAACTGACCCTACGCTGCTTGATCTATATGGCACGCCGACGTTACTCACCCATGGCGACCTCCTGTGCACTGACGATACTGATTATCAGGATTTCCGTAAACAAGTACACGAACCCATATGGCAGCAGAGCTTTCTTGCCCAACCGCTGGCGCAGCGCAAGGCCATCATTGCGCAACTGCGAGCACGTAGCGAGAATGAAAAAAAACTCAAGAGTATAGATATCATGGACGTCAATCTGGATGCAGTTGCAAGCTTGCTCCGCAGACATCATTATCCGCGCATGATCCATGGACACACTCATCGGCTAAAGCGCCACGTGCATACAGTGGATGGCCATAGTTGCGAGCGCTGGGTGCTAGGAGATTGGCACGATACAGGGAATGCCTTACGCTGCGATGCCGAGGGGTGCAGCAGGGAAACGATTACTTTTTAGCAGAGCATAAATGCTCGCACGGTACGCCATTGCGATTCTTGTCCAAAGACCTGACATTACATTGCGACAGATAAAAATTCGCTTCGTCGCAAGAATTCATTTGTGAACAATATCGCTTACTGCCACAAAGATCATTCTGCGCAACATGTCGTTGTTGCTGAGGCGCTGCATGTGCCTTGCGCCATTCCCTCGGCGGCATCGGATCGGTCTGCGCCCATAACCCTCGCTTAGCTTTCTTGGCATCATTCTGCAATGCGAGCAGTGCTTTACCCTTGTTAGAACGGGAAGACTCCCATGCCATTCCGCGCTGCACCTGTTCGTGGTTAACGTTCAATTCGCTCACTTTGATCAGCGCCACCAACCTGCCATAAACATCCACTGCTTGGCTATCCACGTGCACTTGTTTATTTAGCACCAGCTCGGCCAGCGATTGCTTGGACTTTTCGCCGAACGGCTGCGCTATTTCCGGTGCATCGATCTCGGCCAGCCGTACCTTGATCCGCATATTGTCGCGTAATACAAGAACAGTATCACCATCCATCACGGCGATAACTTTGGCTGAAAATTCCTCAGCGTGAGCGGTATTGAGCGTAGCGAGTAGAAAAAAAACCGCTACCAATCCATTTTTAAGGATGCTTTTCACAGCAACGCACTTTTCACTAGCGCCAAGCTCAGTAGCGTGTAGCCCGCCGCAAGAATATCGTCGAACATCACGCCGAGACCACCGTGCCATGTCCGGTCAAAGTAACGGATGGGCGGTGGTTTGACGATGTCGAAAAATCGGAACAGCAAAAATGCCAGCAGTTGCCAAAAAAAACCTTCGGGTGTAAAAAACAGCACCAGCAGGAAAGCTACAATCTCATCCCACACCATTCCTCCGTGGTCGGGCACACCCAACGTCTTTCCGGTTTGCTCGCACACCCACACACCCACAGCGAAGGCCCAGATCAACACCAAGATAAACAGCGCATCAGTTAGGCGCTCTGCCAGAGCCCAATAAATAGGGAAGGAGACCAATGTGCCTGCTGTGCCGGGTGCTTTTGGAAACAGGCCACTGCCGAAACCGAAGGAAAGGAAATGTGCGGGGTGACTAAAGATAAAGCGCCATGAAGGTTGCACGCGAGAATCAGCGGAAGTGGTCATAGCCTGATTCCCCAATGTTGACAATACTGCCATCCGCAGCATGCACTGTGCACTTTTTTTCCGCCGTGATAGAACCAATGCGTGTCAGCAACAAACCGAGATTGACGGCAATTTTCTCCACTTCAGAACGATACGCAACGGATACGGTAAAACACAGTTCATAATCATCGCCCCCGGCCAGCACACAGTGCTTCCCCAGTGGTTGCTCAAGATAAGGTTGCATTGCGCAAGAAATAGGCAGAGCGGCGAATGCAATTTCGGCCCCAACGTTAGAGCATTCCAGGATGTGACCGAGATCGGCCAGCAGTCCATCCGAAATATCGATTGCACTGTGCGCTACGTCGCGGAGTGCCAGCCCAAGTGCCACACGCGGCATGGGCCGGTGCAACGCCGAAGAACAGGTCGCAAAATCCTTCGCCGCCAATTGCATATGCCCTTGCATATGCGCCAAAGCCAGCGCAGCACCACCCAATACGCCGGACACCCAAACATCGTCACCAACCTGCGCGCCCGAACGACGCAACGCCGCACCGTGCGGCACTTCACCCATGATGGTGACGCACAGGTTAAGCGGTCCACGGGTGGTATCCCCGCCAATCAGCTCTACATGATGTTCATCTGCCAATGAAAAAAACCCCGCGCTGAATTTTTCCAGCCACCTCTCATCCACCTCGGGCAGTGACAAAGCCAAAGTCGCCCAACGTGGCTGCGCCGCCATCGCCGCCATATCGGACAGGTTTACTGCCAGCGCTTTGTAACCCAGAAAAAAAGGATCAGCATCTGGAAAAAAATGCGTTCCGCTCACTAACATGTCGGTTGACACCGCCAGCTCCATACCACTCCTAACGTTTATCAGCGCGGCATCGTCGCCCACGCCCAAAACCGCGCCTGGCGTATCGCGGGTGAAGAAACGACGGATTAATTCGAATTCGGAAAGCATGAGCTAAATTAACTCAAACCTGCTGCCAACCTTGGCAGCGGAACGATTAAATACAAAACTCAGATGCTGTCCGTCATATGCAATGATCATGGCAAACTATCAATAAATTTTTTCATGGAAACTTTAAGCGCTGGGAAATTCGGGTTAACCATTAAACGGCGTAACGTACCGGCCTTAAGATTTTCTTCAGTCAGTTCGCCCTGAAAATCTTGTCCAGGATTTTTGTTGCAAGCATCATATTGCTTAATATCATCCGGGTAATAGTGTATGCAATTTGAATACGCCCCCATCATTCCATAGTAGGCATCATCTGAAGGCAATGTAATTGATGTGTGTGCAGAACTTAATATTTTCTGCTCAGGAAAAACGCTGTTTACCAACTCCAAATTTCCTGCTGGAATATTTGGCGGGATTTTCTTGGTATCAGTAGTATAAAGTACCAGTTTATTGGATATATGGCGCGCTTGAGCCATAAAATCTAAAGTGGCAGAAGTATAAACGGTTGTATCGTCCTGACTTGCAGCGGTAAATACGGGAATATTTACTGTGTGCTCATGCAGCCGGGTTTGGACTTCCTGAATCAATGCGTAAATCTGGGCGGCGGCATTGTTGGGGAACGATTCATATTTGTAAATAGCCTTGTCCGGCAGAATATCAACCCACTTTGCCGATGGTATTAACCAGCTATAAGCTTTATGGACACTGGCCAGAGAAGCCATTGGCGTAATTTTCAAAGCTGGAGAAAAAAGGAATAATCCGCGTACCCGACTGTCGCCCAATGCCTGGTAAACACTCAGTGCGCCACCGGTAGAGAACCCGGCCAGATAGACTTCATCAGTCTCGGCGGCAAGTTTGTCAGTGCCATAGGCCTCCGCCTTTGCCCACTCCTGCCACGTTACATCAAGCAAATCGCCGGGTTGCGTACCATGCCCGGGCAACAGTATTGCCATGACACGGAAACAATTTTCCTGGAAAAAAGATGCCAATGCGTGCATGGAATAAGGCGCGTCGGTTAATCCGTGGGTAAGCAGAACACCACGTCGATAGGGTTTGTCACGTCCTTTGGGGCAACTCGCTGCCGGCTTCAGTTCAAAAGGCGCATTGCCATTGACTACCTTTTCCAACTCGGCCACATTACTTCCCGAACGTACTTTGGTAATCATTGCGCGGCTATCTGCCACGTAATCCGAAAACGTCAATTGACTGCTATTGAACCGAGTATTCATGCCAGAGGGCTGGTGCCTCGCTTCCAGCGGCGGAGTTGCCTCGCATGCTTGTAACAGCAGTAGAAATATGCCTAAAAAAATACTGTTAAATCGATTCATATCTGCTCACTATTTACATTACTCGGTTTTATAAATCAGCACTTCACTTATACAGCGAATCCACCTCACCTATCCAACGGACTCACCACACCCTTGCCGCCTTTGTTCAACACATGGGTGTAGATCATTGTGGTGGATACATCTGCGTGACCGAGCAACTCCTGCACGGTGCGAATGTCATATCCCGCTTGCAACAAATGCGTGGCGAACGAATGACGCAAGATATGCGGCGTAACGGGCTTGCCAATCTCTGCCAGCTTTGCCGCCTCGCGCACGGCACGCTGCACACTGGCCTCATGCAGATGGTGACGACGCTCCACCCCCGAACGCGGATCAACCGAGCGCACCACCGACGGAAACACAAATTGCCAACCCCAGGTGCGTGCCGCTTTGGGGTATTTCCGCGCCAACACATCGGGCAAATACACTTCACCAAATCCTGCCGCAAGGTCGCGCTCATGCAACGCCTTTACCTTTTCCAGATGCGTCTTCAACGGCAAAATCAAATTCTCCGGCAACACCGTCACCCGGTCTTTGTTGCCCTTACCCTCACGCACGATGATTTCGCGCCGCTCAAATTCCACATCTTTAACCCTCAACCGCAGCCCCTCCAACAAGCGCATCCCAGTGCCATACAACAAGCTCGTCACCAGCCCCATCGTTCCCGATGTCGCGCTCAATAAGCGGCGAGTTTCGGTCGGCGTCAGCACCACAGG
>JANMWF010000227.1:0-2793 GCA_031393845.1 Nitrosomonadales bacterium
GCAACGCATGAGTAAGACCGTGTGGCTGGCGCAGGATAGCCATGAACAATGCACGGTTGTGTGAATCGCGTCGAAATGCAGCGTCTATCTTATGACGTGCCCGCCACAGGGCGCGCAAAGTGGAGGCAGAAAATCCGCTCAGATGTGGATGTTGTTCTAATAACAGGAAGCTTTCCATAATGGCAGATGGTTCGCGTTCGAATAGGTCTTCATCACGTGCTTCGAGCAAATCATCGCGAGTAATGAAGCGGGCATTCAGTGAATGGTTTGTGCTCGCTTCGGGGAATAGGTGTGTATGCAAGTTTTGCAATAGCACGTCATTAAGCTGAAGTACAGCTTGTTTAGTGCGGTAGTAGCGCTGCATCATGTGTTCGCTGGCACGGCGTGCACCTGTAGCAGTGATATGCATTTGTTTCGCCAGTTCGGTCTGGTAATCGAATAGCAGACGATCTTCACGCCGCCGGGCTAAATAATGCAGGCGAATGCGCAGGTTTTGTAGCAGGACTTCGTGACGCGCGATGGCGCGCGCCTCAGGCTCGGTAATCATGCCTACCTTGGACAGTTCGCGCCAAGTTTCGCCCAAATTGCAGGCGCGGCTAATCCACAGCACGGTCTGCAAATCGCGCAGACCACCGGGGCTTTCTTTCAGGTTGGGCTCAAGGTTGTAGTCCGCGTCCATGAAGCGAGCGTGGCGCCGCTGTTGTTCATTTTGCTTGGCGAGGTAGAAAGTGCGATGATTAAGGTGTCGTGTCAGCGTGGTGACCATTTCCTCAAACAATTGGGGTGCGCCGACAATTAAACGTGCTTCTAATAGATTGGTCTGTACCGTAATATCGACCGATTCCTCTACGCATTGCGCAACGGTACGAATACTGTGTCCGACTTCCAGGCCCATGTCCCACAGCAGGCCAACCAGTTCCTGTAAATGTTGTTGCAATACTGGGTCCGGTTCCTCCGGCAACAGTATTAGCAGGTCAATGTCGGACTTGGGATATAACTCGCTACGCCCATAGCCGCCCACGCCTACGAGCGTTAGATTTAACGGCATAACGAGGAGTTGCCATGCCGCGCGTAAATGCTCATCCACCAGCTTGGCGTGGGCACGCAGCAGGCGGGCTGGTTGCGCGTGACATTCATAATCCTGTTGCAGGAATAATCGTCCAGCACGCAAGCTCTGACGGATTTCAGTGGCGCTTTGCACGGCGTATTTAAGGTGGGGGGGATGGAGATCCAGCAGAAACAGTCAGCACTTCAAAGCCAGATTCAGTTACCAGAATGGTGTGTTCCCACTGAGCCGACAAACTGTGATCCTTAGTCACGATGGTCCAACCATCACCAAGTTGAGTGATACCAGCCTTGCCTGCGTTAATCATCGGTTCAATGGTGAAGATCATGCCCGCTTCCAGTTTCAAACCACTTTTAGGCTTACCATAGTGCAACACCTGTGGCTCTTCGTGAAATCCTCTGCCGATGCCGTGGCCGCAGAATTCGCGTACCACGCTGTAGCCCTGCGCTTCGACAAAGCTCTGGATGGCGTGGCCGATATCGCCTAAATATGCGCCGGCTTTGACCACGCGGATGCCTCGCCACATAGCCTGATAAGTGGTCTCGCACAGCCGTTTTGCCTGGATGGAAGTTTCGCCGACATGGAACATGCGGCTGGTATCGCCGTGATAGTCTTGTTTGATAGTGGTGATGTCAATGTTCAAGATGTCGCCATTCTTGAGTTTTTTTTCACCCGGCACGCCATGACATACCTGGTGATTGATTGAGGTGCAGATGGATTTTGGATAGGGCGCATGTCCTGGCGGCGCGTAATTGAGCGGCGCAGGAATACATTGTTGAATATCCACCATGTAATCATGGCAGAGGCGGTCAATTTCGCCAGTAGTAACGCCAGCCTGTATAAAAGGTGTGATGTAGTCCAGCACTTCGCTAGCCAAGCGGCCCGCGATGCGCATTTTTTCTATTTCCTGAGTGGTCTTGATGCTGACGGACATAATTCCTTAGATTTTAAGAATAAACGGTGGCAAGCATAGTGGATAGCGGCTGCCAGCACAACAGCATGATTACCAGCAGAAACAAAAAAGGCACGCCTAGGCATGCCTTTTTGCTTTTAGCGAAAAAGTCGTTTAATGCTTAACGGTTGCCGCTGTTGTGGTTGCGTCCAGAGAAGCTACTTGACGGACGACGTTCCTGGCCAGCAGGACCCGTGTTGCCGGTGTTTCCATTCCGACGTGGTGCATTGTCGCCGAAACGATTGTGCGATTGACCCTCACGTCGAGCGCCATCAGGATGAGCATGACGGCTGTCAGGGGCGGTATGACGTCCGAATCCGCCGGGTTTGCCACGTGTGCTGGAGGGCTGTGAACGTGGTTTGAACTTGGGTTCCAGACCGACAACGATATGAGCGGTTATGCTCTGTCCGGTGTAGCGTTCGATCTTTTGCAGGTTTCCGGTATCGCGGTTGGATGCAAACGATACTGCGATACCGGAAGATCCAGCACGACCGGTGCGGCCGATACGGTGTACGTAGTCTTCTGCGGCCTTGGGCAGGTCGAAATTGATCACGTGGGAAATTCCCGGAACGTCGATGCCACGAGCGGCCACGTCAGTCGCCACCAAAATACGCACTTGGCCACGGCGCAGGCTAACCAAGGTGCGGTTGCGTTCACGTTGGTTCATGTCGCCATGTAGCGCGGCGGCGGAATGTCCTTGGGACAGCAATTTGTCAGCCAAAGCATCAGCATCACGCTTGGTCGCAGTGAATACCAATGCTTGGTTCAAGTCCGT
>JANMWF010000260.1:0-1735 GCA_031393845.1 Nitrosomonadales bacterium
CCACCCACTGGTCATAATCAACAAAAGAGTTACCACCACCTGCGCGCCACCCAAGCCGAATACCGTGCGTTTCATTTTGTGCAGGCGTGCCAGGCTAAATTCAAGGCCGATGCTGAACATCAGGAATACCAGACCGAATTCTGCTAGATGGTGAGTGCCTGGCGTATCAGGTATCCAACCCAGCGCATGCGGACCGATCAGAATGCCCACGGTCAGGTAGCCTAGTACTACTGGTAAGTGCAATACACGGCATGCCACCACGACACCTACGGCAACGGCAAGCAAAATTAGAACAAGTTGTAGCGAATTGGTCATGTACGTATTAATAAATAAGCTGGCTCATTATTGGCACTAATACATCCGAACGCAGGGATATGGCGCGTCGCACTCCAGCTCTAAACCCGGAAATTTAGATCGCCCATTTCCAGTCGACGCTCACCGCTCAGCCAAGTGGCCTGCTCGGCAATGGCATGTGCAGCCCAAGCGTGAGCTTGGCGCTGATGATGTAATCGATATGGCCACCATACGGCTTTCGGCTACGAATGCGAGCAATGGATGGTGCGTAATCGCTCAGTTTGGCGGCGCAGTAGCCCTTGGTGTCGCTCTTTGGGATACCATAGCGCGTTATCACGATGAAGTCCATTTCCACGGTGGATAGCCATAGCTTGAACCAAGCTGCGGCGAGGTTGTGCCAGCTGCATGTAATTGAACAGATTCACCGGTTGAACATCCATACCTGTATCGATATTGCACTATTCTTACAACGGTGAATTTTACCAGGCCGGGAATTAATGGCGGAGTTTTCCAGCAGCCTGCTAAGTACCTTGTCGCGGGTTTTTAGAATTGTCCGCTTTTGTAGCACATGAATTGTTCGCTTTTGTTACCTTGCTTGGGGCAGTCTCTTTTCAATCAACCTGTCCAGTCCGCTTGCGTTAGCCGTCTCTCGTTCCATCCTTCTTAAGCTTCTTCGACTCTTATCTTCCGTATCTCCTGTAGCACTTGTGGCGGCTGCTTATTGCCCTCCTAAGGCAATATGACAATTGGATAGATTGCGCGCTATTAAACCGGACAGTTCATAAATTCGTAACAATCGCAACAGTACCTTTGACAAGGAGGGCGAAAACATGGATAATTGCATGTTCTGCTTGGAGGGATTCCCGAGCGGTTAAAGGGATCAGACTGTAAATCTGACGGCTCTGCCTTCGAAGGTTCGAATCCTTCTCCCTCCACCAGCTTTTTGTTTTCAAAGTTTATTTTAAGTTTAGCGGTTAAATTTGACTAGGCTGGGTGGTGCGGTTAGTGCTTAGTTGCATGTCATTTTGGCGGCAAAGCGTGCGGGTGTAGCTCAATGGTAGAGCAGAAGTTTTCCAAACTTACGACGAGGGTTCGATTCCCTTCACCCGCTCCAATTTGAGTTGGCCCATGTGGCTCAGTGGCAGAGCACTCCCTTGGTAAGGGAGAGGTCGCGGGTCCGATTCCCGCCATGGGCACCAATAGTTTTGTTGAGATTCTTTTGTTAATTCGGTGTTAATGAGGAAAAATCATGGCAAAGAGTAAATTTGAGCGTACCAAGCCGCACATAAATGTAGGCACAATTGGTCACGTTGATCATGGCAAAACCACCCTGACTGCGGCGATAACCACAGTGCTGTCCAAGAAATTTGGCGGCGAGGCTAAAGCTTACGACCAGATTGACGCAGCGCCGGAAGAAAAGGCGCGCGGCATCACCATTAAC
>JANMWF010000291.1:0-17776 GCA_031393845.1 Nitrosomonadales bacterium
ATTAATCATGCGCCGTATCGTTTCGTGAATCAGGCGGCGCTCGGCTAGGCCGGGGTAGGCTAGTCGTACAGCATCGAGATGACTGGCAAATAAGCGCACCGAGGTAAATTGCTCCAGTGTAATTAATCCGGAGCGCAGACCGTCATCCACATCATGGTTGTTGTAGGCGATCTCATCGGCTAAATTGGCAATCTGCGCTTCCAGCGAAGGGCGCTGCTGCTTAAGGAAACGCTCGCCCACTGTACCCAGCTTGGCGGCATTTACCAGCGAGCAATGTTTGAGAATGCCCTCGCGCGTTTCGAAGCACAGATTGTGTCCATCAAAGGCGGCATAATGATCTTCGAGTACATCCACCACGCGCAGCGATTGCAGGTTGTGCTCGAAGCCACCGTAATCCTTCATGCAGGCATTGAGCGCATCCTGCCCGGCATGGCCGAATGGTGTGTGGCCGAGATCGTGTGCGAGCGATATAGCTTCCACCAGGTCTTCATTTAATTCCAAATACCGTGCGATGGAGCGGGCAATTTGTGCTACTTCCATGCTGTGAGTCAACCGAGTGCGAAATAGATCGCCTTCATGGTTAACAAATACCTGAGTCTTATATTCCAACCGACGGAAGGCGGTGGAATGGATGATACGATCACGATCACGTTGAAACTCGCTGCGCCCAAAAGGCGCTTCCTCACGCTCAATCCTGCCGCGTGTGTTGCCCTCTGTTACCGCATAAGGTGCAAGTTCAGCCATGCGCGCTGTTCGCCATCAAGGTTTGCCGCAACAATTCCGGCTCCACGCTTCCGCTTATCACCGCACTACCGATGCTTTTAAGCAGCACGAAACGGATTTTGCCGTCAACCACTTTCTTGTCCAGACCCATCAATTGCAGGTATTTCTCCACTCCCAAATCAGGCGCTACAATCGGTAAACCAGCGCGTTGAAACACGCTTTGGATGCGATCCGCATCCTCCTTGCATAGCCAACCCAAGCGACACGATAAATCAGCGGCCATAATGGTACCTGCAGCGACTGCCTCGCCATGCAGCCATGCGCCATAACCCATACCTGTCTCGATAGCGTGACCGAAGGTATGGCCTAGGTTAAGCAGGGCACGTTCACCATTCTCACGCTCGTCTGCGGCGACTACCTCGGCCTTATTCTGGCAGCTGCGTGTAATGGCGTATTGCAGCGCAACCGCATCGCGAACCAATAATTTTTCCATGTTCTGTTCCAGCCATTCGAAAAAAGGCAGATCGCGGATCAGGCCGTATTTTATGACTTCAGCAATGCCCGCGCGTAACTCCTGATCCGACAATGTATTCAATGTGGTGATATCGGCAAGCACAACTTGTGGCTGGTAAAACGCACCTATCATATTCTTACCCAACGGGTGGTTGATGCCGGTTTTGCCACCGACCGATGAATCCACCTGTGCCAGCAGCGTGGTAGGAATCTGGATGAAAGGAACGCCGCGCAAATAGGTTGCGGCAGCATAACCCGTCATGTCGCCTATCACCCCCCCGCCCAAGGCGATCAATGGTGTGTTGCGTTCGCACCGATGGGAGAGCAGCGCATCGTAAATTAACCCTAGCGTTTCTGCATTTTTGTATTGTTCACCATCCGGCAAGATGATGGAAATGACGTCCACGTCATGAGCTTGCAGCATGGTGCGCAATGGTTCCAAGTACAACGGTGCTACTGTAGTGTTGCTCACCACTGTCACTCTCTTGTGGGGCAAGTGCGGCAATAGCAATTCTGCACATCCTAGTAAGTCACTGCTTATATAAATAGGATAGCTACGCTCTGCCAGCCCAACGATTAATGTTTGCATATATTTTTGAGAGTTTCTGGTGACGATTGCATAATGAATGGTAGGCAATGCTATAGCATTTCGAACGATCAAGATTTAGATTGAACGAATTGCCCTGCTATTCCTGTTATTCCAGGAATCCCTGCATAGGGTAAACCCAATGGAATTGAGAAGAAACTACTTTTGCATAGCTGACTATTCAATAAAATTTCTCAATCTTTCATATCTTAAAGTGGGTAGTATTATCAGTCTGACTACACGGGAAAGACCGCTGCTATCATGATTTAAAGTGATCTTAATGGTTGTTTCGATTTAATTTCCGAAAAATGGTTTAGCTCTTGCTGCAAATGCAAAACTAAACTTTGCGCGCTTTGTTTGCCGGTAGGTATAACTAGATTGGCCACTTGTACATATAGCGGATCACGCTGCTCATACATGCTTTTCAGTTTGGCATATGGATCAAGTGTCTGCAATAACGGACGGTTGCGATCATGGCGAGTTCGCTGCCAGAGGTCATGAATTGTGCTTTTCAAGTACACCACTATGCCATTGCGGTACAATGCAACGCGGCTTTCCTCATTCAATATCGTGCCACCCCCAGTCGCTAAAACGATGTTGTCGAGCAGTACCAAGTCGTGAATTACGCTTGCTTCGCGCTGACGAAAACCAGCCTCACCCTCAACATCAAAGATGTGCGGGATAGTTACGCCAGTACGATGCTGAATTTCTTCATCACTGTCAACAAAAACCTTCCCTAACGCCTGGGCCAGCAATTTCCCTAAGGTTGTTTTCCCAGCCCCCATCATTCCCACAAGGAAGATGTTGCCGGAAAGGCGCTTGGGCTGCATTGCATTAATATGATACATGATCGAATTGTAGCCGAAAATCATTGTGCTCACTGTTTTCTGCAACTAAAAAAAGCCCGGCATAGCCGGGCTTTTTTTAGTTCATACCCCTATTATTTAACGAAGATTCAAGCTATCACTCAGAATTTTGGGGGAAATGAAAACTAACAATTCCCTTTTGTTATTAGTATCAATTTGAGTTTTAAATAGCCATCCAAGGATAGGAATATCACCTAGCAACGGCACCTTAGAGGCCGTTTTTAATTCATCTTGAATATAAACTCCGCCAATAACAACAGTTCCTCCATTATCGATCAATACTTGGGTACGGATTTTCTTGGTATTAATGCTGGGCACCCCCCCCGTTGTTGTGTTGACTACATCGCCCACAGCATCCTGAGTTACCTCTACTTTCATGTTGATATTATCGTCTGGCGTGATTTGAGGAGTCACGGTAAGGCTTAAAAGTGCATCTTTAAACAATACATTCGTCCCCTGCAGACTGACTGTCTGATAGGGTATTTGCACACCTTGTTCAATTTTCGCTTCAGTTCCATTTGCAGTTACCACACGAGGGCTGGCAATGTTTTTAGTTATTCCATTCTCTTGGGATGCCTGCAGCTCCAGTCCTAATATTTTGGTCACCGATGAATTGAAAAGCATCGCTGTCACCACACCAGTACCAACCACCCCCGGAGTTCCTGGCAGGTTGACTGCACCACCACCAGCACTAGCGCCTATAGAACCACGACCTCCACCCACAGAAAACCCACCTTGAGGTGGAGTAGGCCCGGTATAGCTTAATCTTCCACCCAAGGTTCGAGTAAATTTATCATTGGCCTCAACAAAACGTGCTTCAATCATTACTTGGCGCACGGCCACATCGACTTGCGTGATCAGCTTGCGTGCTACCTCCAAACGCGATGGTGTATCTTGAACGAACACAGTATTAGTGCGTGCATCCATCACTGCGCTCCCGCGTTTGGATAGCATGCGCTGTGTAGGGCTTTGTAGCAAAGCGACAATTTCCGCTCCTTTTGAATAAGCAAGTTTGAAACTTTCCGTGTTGAGAGCCTCAAGGTCGAAGATTTCTTGATTCGCTGTTAAATTAAGCTTTTCCTTGGCCGCCAATTCCTCGCGCGGGGCAACCTGGATGACGTTGCCGTTTTTTCGCATATCCAAACCGCGTGAATCAAGAATGATTTGTAGCGCTTGATCCCATGGCACATCCTTGAGGCGTAAAGTCAGATTGCCGCTCACGGAATCGCTGATTACCATGTTCAAATTAGTAAAATCGGCAATAACATTCAGCGCTTCACGCACTGCAATATTCTGGAAACTTAATGTTAATTTTTCGCCCGCATAACCAATCTGTCTGTTTTTTAACAGCTTATTAGGGTCATCCGCCACTGCTTTTATTTCCACGATAAACTTGTTATCAGTCTGGTAGGCGACGTGTTCCCACAAGCCCTTGGGTTCAATAACCATGCGCACATGGTCGCCCTGCATAAAAGTATCGATACCCTGAATTGGCGTACCGAAATCCACGACATCAAGTTTACGTTGCAAGTTGCTCGGTAGACTGGTATTCATGAAGTCCACGATCAGGTTTTTGCCTTGCTGCTTAACGTTTATACCCACACCAGGGTCTGATAAATCTACCTGAATGCGTCCTCCACTATTCCCGCCACGGCGAAAAACAATATCACGCAGGCTATATTTCTGAGCGCTTGACTTCGCCTCAGCGAATCGCGCAGAGGCTACCGTTGCTGACGCCGCAGGAATTTTTCCATGCAGGGTAATCAGCAGGTTAGCACCCTGTGTATGAGCGTCATAAACCAATGTTTGATTGAGATTAACCACCAAGCGGGTGCGATTGCCTGATTGCACAATATTGGCACCACGCAATTCACCTATGTCAAATTTCTGCGTCGATTTGCCCAGCCCATTTGTTGTATTGGGGAAATCAAATACTATGCGTGCCGGATTGCTGATAGCAAAATTCAATGGCGGATTTGCAAGTATATTCTTCAAACCCAATTTAAGAACCAGCTTGCCGCCCGTTGCAGCGCTGACGCTGAGCGACTGTATGCTATTTTCTGCGTCAGAATTTTGTGTGCTAGCATTTTGCGCATTGGTATTGCTTTGTGCATGGGCAGTTAACGTACAAACCGCAAATACTGCGACAACAAGCAGAACAAGGTTATCGACCGCATTTTTATAATGTCTCATATTTCACTCCTAATCATTCATTCCATCAATGGCAAACTACCTATACGTTCCGTCCAGTCGCCTGCACTATCTTGCACGATTTCTTTGATTTTAATTTCAGTTTCTGCCACTGAAATAATTTGACCAAAATTTGATCCCAGGTAATTGCCTGCCTTGACTCGGTGGAGCTTGCCATCCGACGAGCGGACGATAGCATGACCAACTTTATCCTTATAAAGGAAACCAACCATCTTCAAACTTTCTAAGGGTAACTCTTCCAGTGCTTCTCTACGTCGTTTCATATCCGGCTGATTGAGGCCAGGGAGATCGCCACTTTTCGCTTCGGGCTTGCGTGGTTTGAATGGATCAGGCGAACCTGTAGAGTTATCATAAGCAAATGGCTCATAAGGCTTAATCTCAGGGGTTGGATCCACCTTACCCCGCATTCCACTGCCAGCGTCTTTGACGAAATCGCGCAAATCCTGAAACTCTTCTTTTGCGCAGGCAGACAGCAATAAAGATGTGGACAGCAGCAAGCAAGCCAGTCTCATTTCAGTGCTCCAGCTTTCTTGGACGATTGCTTCTGGACAGTTAACTCTTCTTCATCTAAATAGCGATATGTTTTAGCGATAGTGTCCATGGTCAGATGCCCTCCTGTCGGATTAATGCTAATTTCGCTCAGCGATACAATGCGCGGCAATTGGGCAATATCGCTAGCAAACTTACCAATGTCATCATAATTGCCCGTTACTTTAATGGTAATTGCCTGCTCAGCAAACACGCCGGTAATAATCTCAGCGCTGGGTCTAAACAATTCAAATTGTAGACCGCGACCCAAGCCAGCCTGATTAATATCAGTCAGTAACGCATCCATTTCTGATTTGCTCGGTAATTGTTTCAGTAGCGCATCAAACGATTGCCTGACTTCCATAAGTTTTTTATTGATAACATCCAGATTGATGGCTATCGCCTTCTTAGTTTTGAAATCTGTTTTTAGTGTAATCTCAGTCTGCTTGGCCGTGCTCAACGCTTCCCAACGATCCTTCCAGTCAAAAATGGCACCCGAAAGTAAAACAGTCACAAATATCGCCACAAATGCGCTGAGCTTCACTAAAATAGGCCAGCCGCCCGGGTCTCTAGGGTTAATATTTTTTATTTCATCTAGCAGCCGCATGATTTCACCTAACCTTTCGTGCCCGCTAACCTTGCCGGAGCAGCGGGGGTTGTTGGTACCTGAGGGGTCAAATTGAAATTCAGAGTAAACTCACTCAAGCGTGGCCCATTCGCATTTGCAGCCATCGCAGAAATTTGAACCAGTGTCGGGGACTCTAGCCATTGAGAGCTCTCAATGGAGCGCATCAAAGTTGATACCCGCGCATTCGACTGAGTAAAACCAACCAAATCAACCTTGTTGCCAGTTTGTTTAATCGATTTTAAATACACGCTTTTTGGCAAAATATTCAACATCTGATCCAGCAGATGCACCACATCCGAGCGGGTGCTCTGCAGTTTTTCAACCACCGTTTTCCGTTCCATCAGAGCTGCAATTTCCATCTTGAGAAGCTTTATTTCAGCGATCTGCTTGTCTAGCAGGGCAATTTGATCTGTCAAATATCGGTTGCGGCGTTCTTGATATTCAATCTGCGTAGTAATGACAACATGCACAAAACCAACAAGCATTGCTGCCAGCATTAGCGTGATTACACTAAACGCATAGAATTGAATCTGCCGCGCTTTGCGCTTCTCAGCACGATGCGGTAATAAATTAATGCGTATCATGAAGGATCAAACCTCCGCATCGCAAGACCACAAGCAATCATTAGCGCTGGCGCATCAATCTGTAATTGGCGCTGCTTGATGCGCCCGGACAAGGTCATCTGAGCAAAGGGATTCGCCACCAATGTTTTTACCTGCGTACGCGTCGCAACATCATCATCCAAATTAAACAGCGCTGCGCAGCCGCCAGCTAAAACAATGTAACTTACTTCGTTGAACTGAGTTGAGGTAAAGAAAAGCTGAATGGCACGAAACACTTCGCCCGCCACACTTTCGCGAAACGGTGTCAGCACATCACTTTCGTAATTCTCAGGCAACCCGCCATTAAGCTTGCCTGCTTCTGCCTCCTCGGCGGACAAGCCGAATGCATTCTGGATATGCTGTGTCAATTGATCACCTCCCATTTGCTGGTCGCGCATGTACACCGATTGCCCGTTGCGCAGTATATTTACATTCATTACGTTTGCACCTATATCTACCAACGCTACGCATTGATCCGCGGCGCCTCCCGGCAACTGCAAGCGTATCTGATCAAACGCCATTTCAGCGGCGTAATGCTCTACATCCATCACCACCACCTTAAGCCCAGCCACTTGTGCGACAGCAACACGATCTTCTACGTTAGCATTACGCGTGGCAGCCAACAATATTTCGATTTCCGCAGTATTGCCAGGTGCCGGGCCAATTACTTGAAAATCCAGGCTAACCTCGTCAATGGCAAATGGAATGTACTGATTTGCTTCCGTCTCCACCTGATACTCCATATCTTCCTCATTCAATCCACTAGGAAGAAAAATTTTCTTGCTAATTACGGCGGCAGCGGGAAGCGCAAGGCTAATGTTTTTAATGCGTGTCCCCATTCGCTTCCAAGCGCGTCGCATACATTCCGAAACCGCTTCCAGATCATTGACGTTGCCATCGCTTACTGCGTTTTGGGGCAATGCCTCGATTACATAATACTCGATAACATAGCCGTTTTTATTTGCTGATTCGCTTAGCTCCACAATTTTGATTGAAGACGAGCAAATATCGACCCCGAGTAAAGGGGGTGTCTTGGTATACAAGAAATCTAACGGAATATTTAACTTGCCTAAGATCATAATTTTATGATTGGAACTTTATATGTTAAGTGGTTGAAATACAAAAATAAATTATAACGCACATAAATAAATAGCATTACACTTTAATATGAATATGCGCAAATAAATCAAGATGGCAATAGCTTCAATGACCAAAAAATACTTTGTTATTTTAAAGCTCTACCTTTCTAATCCAATGCATGGATACAATTTACTTTACGGCAAGTTGCAGAGATACTTTAGGGCACTTCAATAAATTACGACGAATCCCGCTAAGCTTAAGAACGCCTCTAAAAATTCAAGTTTCTAGGCAAGACAAGGCACAAGTAAAAAATTTGAGCGCGGCATATAGTTGATATGTAAGCGATAATTTTTTCGAGTAACGACGTATTGTGACGAAACGGGGTAAGCAGGCAAGTCGCAAAGCGGCTGCTCGCAAAATTGGATTTTTAGAGGTGCCCTTAAAAGATGGCCCAGGTAATTCGGACAGTCCGTTAAATGTTCATCTTGCTCAACGAGAGCCGTGCAGAGCACGGCAAACAAAGGTGCAAGTGTCTATAGACAGGGACGTGGAGGAATCACGCACCGAAATGCAGTCAAGGCCAGGATGGCCTTGGCTGCGATCACGAGTGATCAAACACTGACCGAATTAGCTAAAAACTTTGAAATTCATTCCAATCAGATTTCCGAGTGGAAACATCTATGACAGGATTCAGCGGCACGGTGAAGGCGAAGCCGGCCAGAATCCGATATCAAAGTGATGCACGCCAATATCGGGCAATTGACACTTGAGAATGATATTTTAGAAAAGGCGCTCACCAAGGCGGGATTGCTGAGCACAAAGAGATGATAGACCGCAATCACCGTTGAACGTCTCTGGTGCAGCGTCAAATATAAAGAGGTTATCTCTCCACCTACGACTGCGTAAATGATGCAAAGCAGGACTTGGAAATATATGTCAAGTTCTGCAATTACAAAAGGCCGCATTAATCGCTTGAAGGCAAAACGCCAGATTAGATCTACTTCGACAACCTGTCTGCTCAGCCCAAAGCAGCGTATGCATTAACCGTAAAATTTTCATTTAAAAAATTGGAAATACTGTCTAGTTTGGTGGAGCAACTTTTCTCAGCGTAGCTTTAAATCTTTGCGAAAATTTAAAGATCACATATTGCAGTTGACCATGTAGAAACGCATATACATATCGTTGGATGATATTATTAGGCGCATGATTGAACGTGGATGATTGCAGCATTGGCAATGCGCAAAACCACGATTAAAAAATTGAAAGATCGCAGCATAAAAATTAATATGCTTCAAGAACAATTCAACTTTCACCACAACACGAACAGGAGAACAAAGCCATGACATTTGTGAATGAATACGTATCAGAGGAGGACATTAAGAAATACGGAATAGAGGAAGTTGACCGGTGTTATGGCAAATCGAATGCTCGGCCTGATTGGACTATTGATCGTGAGAATGACGTCTACCTTCGATGGGTTGTGTCAGGTGAAGACGAATTTAGGAATCAACACGACTTCACCTTTTACTGGAAAGAAACATTGATATTTGTCCGGCTTCGGATTAGCAATGGAAAAGTACTGGGTTCCAGAGGTTGGGTAAACTGGAGACTGGTTATAATGAATCTGCCAGAAGAGTTAGAGGAAAAAAAACCAGAAATCATTGCTGATTTAAAAGCCGCTCTGACGGTTTATAAAGATTTCGGGGTTTATTCGACCTTGATTGAACACACTGCCACTTTTGAATTTTAAAAAACCAGACATCGATGGATGTAAATGCAATTTGACATGGCAGATCGAAAATTAGATGGCGTCCGGAAGAAACATGAAAAACTTAAACTTGACGGGATTCGTCGCGATTTGTAGAGGTGCCCGGTACGATTGAATCGTATTCATTGATAGAAATAAATAATCGCACTACTCATTGAAAAAAATTTGTGATAAATAAATTATGAGCAACCATCACGTAAATTTATGAAACACTCAACCTATCCCAATCAATCTACGGAGACCATTATCATGAAAACCACCCCCCTGCCGCTGAGCGACATTGAGGTCAAACCAGGCAACCCTGATGTGGCAATCCCGACCCGATTCGAAATATCGGCGGATGGCAGCGAAGTCACTGACAACAAGACTGGTCGAATCTGGCGGCGTTGTCCTGAGGGCATGCAGACGATTGCCACCGGCTGTACCGGGGTCGCAGCCGCTTATACTTGGGATCAATCGCTAGCCTTGGCTAAACACGAAGCGATGTCCACAGGTAAAGCTTGGCGTCTGCCCTTTGCGAATGAACTGTCAAGCATTGTGGATACAAGCGTTAGAAATCCGTCGATTAATACAGCCGTCTTTCCAATGAAATGGCCCACACCAGCTGCACATTTCTGGTCGACTGAACCTGCGGCGGATAACTCGTCCTTTGCTTGGGGTATCAGTTTTTACGATGGCAAAGTGGATTACCACCAAAAAGGAGAGAGTGGTCGGGTACGATTAGTGCGCACGGGACAGCTTGCCGTTCCTATTGATGCTACAGGGGCGGTAGAGAATTCAGTTTATCCATGATGCGCCCTAGCCGCCTGTCTGACATCCCATTAAATCCATCAACAACTCGAAAACGAGTTTAGCCTGTTTATGTGACTTAGCCTTTTTCAAACCTCATTACCCCGCCCACGCAATGAATTTTGATGGTGTCTTTAGCGGCGAAGCGGCCTTCCAGTAGCTGTTTGGCGAGCGGATTCTCCAATTGCGACTGAATGGCACGTTTAAGCGGGCGGGCACCATAAGTAGGATCGAAACCAGCGGTGGCGATTTCCGCCAGAGCGGCATCGGTAATCTCCAGTTTCATATCCATGGCAGCCAGGCGGTTTTCCAAATAGCCCAACTGGATGCGTGCGATAGCCTTGATATTTTTCTCATCGAGCGCATGGAATACAACTACTTCGTCAATACGGTTGATGAATTCAGGTCGGAAATAATTTTTTACCTCGCCCATTACCGCCAGTTTGATCACCTGGTAATCATCGCCTGATAGCTGTTGGATCATTTGACTGCCAAGGTTCGAGGTCATTACAACCACTGTGTTCTTGAAATCTACGGTACGCCCCTGTCCGTCGGTCATTCGGCCATCATCCAGCACTTGCAGAAGTACGTTAAACACATCGGGGTGCGCTTTCTCCACTTCGTCCAACAATATGACGGAATACGGTTTGCGCCGCACGGCCTCGGTAAGCCCGCCGCCCTCTTCGTAGCCGACATAACCTGGCGGCGCACCGATCAGGCGCGACACGGAATGCTTTTCCATGTACTCACTCATGTCGATGCGGATGAGGTGATCTTCTGAATCGAACAAAAACCCAGCCAACGCTTTACATAATTCGGTCTTGCCGACTCCAGTGGGTCCTAAAAAGAGGAAGGATCCGTAGGGGCGATTAGGATCCCCCAGCCCAGAACGCGAACGACGGATTGCGTCCGACACCAAGCGTACGGCCTCGTCCTGCCCGACCACACGTTCGTGCAACTTGGTCTCCATCTGCAGCAGTTTGTCACGCTCGCCTTGCATCATCTTGGAAACGGGAATGCCGGTGGCACGACTTACCACTTCTGCAATTTCCTCCGCACCAACGTGCGTGCGCAGCAGGCGATTCTGAGGCTTGGTTGCCTCAGCCTGATTCGCCTCTTTCAATTTCGCTTCGAGTTGCGGGAGTTTGCCATATTGCAATTCGGCCACTTTGTCCAATTTGCCTTCGCGTTGCAAACGGATAATTTCGGCACGCACGCGTTCGATTTCTTCCTTTACCTGAGCCGTGCCTTGTGCCGAGCCTTTCTCCGCTTTCCATATTTCTTCCAGGTCGGCATATTCACGCAGCAGCTTTTCAATCTCGTCCTCGATAAGCTGCATGCGTTTTTTCGATGCCTCGTCCTTTTCTTTCTTCACTGCTTCGCGTTCAATTTTCAACTGAATCAGGCGACGGTCAAGTTTGTCCATGACTTCCGGTTTGGAGTCAATTTCCATCTTGATGCGCGCGGCGGCTTCGTCTATCAGATCAATTGCCTTGTCCGGCAAAAAACGGTCGGTAATATAGCGGTGCGACAATTCTGCCGCTGCCACGATAGCCGGGTCGGTAATTTCCACACCGTGGTGCAACTCATATTTTTCCTGCAAGCCGCGCAGGATAGCGATGGTTGCTTCCACTGTTGGCTCATTCACCAGCACCTTTTGGAAACGACGCTCTAGCGCACCATCTTTTTCGATGTATTTGCGATACTCATCCAGCGTAGTCGCGCCGATGCAATGCAATTCGCCGCGTGCCAGCGCTGGTTTCAGCATGTTGCCCGCATCCATTGCTCCTTCAGCCTTGCCCGCGCCAACCATGGTATGCAGCTCGTCAATAAATACGATGATGCGTCCTTCCTCCATGGCTATTTCCTTCAGCACAGATTTCAGGCGTTCTTCGAATTCGCCGCGATATTTCGCACCGGCCAGTAACGCCGCCATATCAAGCGACAACTCGCGCTTGCCTTTCAGAGACTCCGGCACTTCTTCATTGACAATTCGCTGCGCTAAACCCTCTACGATAGCGGTCTTACCCACGCCCGGTTCACCAATCAAAACCGGATTATTCTTGGTGCGGCGTTGCAGAACTTGAATAGCGCGACGGATCTCATCGTCACGTCCGATCACCGGATCCAGCTTGCCTTGACGGGCACGCTCAGTAAGGTCCATGGTGTATTTCTTCAGCGCTTCGCGCTGACCCTCAGCTTCCTGGCTACCCACATTTTGCCCACCACGCACCGCATTGATAGCTTGTTCCAAGGCCGCACGGACCACACCTTGTTGCTTTAATAGACGCCCGCATTCACCCTTGTCTTCTGTTAGAGCTAACAAAAAAATCTCCGAGGCAATGAATTGGTCGCCGCGATTTTGCGCTTGCTTGTCGGCGAGGTTAAGTACGTTAGCGAGATCACGCCCGACCTGTACCTCGCCGCCATGCCCTTCCACCTTGGTCAGGCGCCCCACACTTTGTATCAACGTCTCTTTTAAAGGAACTACATTACCACCTGCGCGCGCAAGTAGTGAGGCCGCGCCACTATCGGCGTCGTTGAGCAATGCCAGCAGTAAATGCTGCGGCTCAATGAACTGATTGTCGCTACCAACAGCCAAACTTTGAGCATCAGACAACGCCTGTTGCAGCTTAGTCGTAAATTTGTCGAATCGCATAATGGCTCCTTAATAAAAATTATTAAATGATAGATGGGGCAGATGGTTGAAATTTCAAGTATCCCAAAGCCATTTGCGATTCAATTAATAAACGCCTAGTTACGCTAGCCTGCATCTTGCAGTGAGACTGCATATTTAAAAGCATGCCTTTCCAATCCTTGAATCCATCGTGGCATTCGATCTGACATCACCTTGACTGAGCAATCCTCTTTAGTCTAAAATATTTTTCGTTTTTCCATGAGCCCGGTACGGAAAGCTTGCCGTGAACGGGCGAATGCTGGAGGCTCTTGGGTCAACCGACAGCTCGTGTGCATGGCATCTTGCTGAATGATTACAACATCGTGCAGGCCATCGCCACAAGGAGAAACAATCAATGGACAACTTCCAGATATATGAATTTACGCCGTTGTGGCTGACCATAGACCGCATTGGTCCATTCCAGATACAACCTGAAGCGATAAACTTCACCGATAAGAATAGCGAGTCTTGCAATTTCTTTATGCTCCATTCCAAAAATGGCCGAGGCAAGACAACGATATTGGAGCTGATTCCAGCCTTGGTGGGAATGACAGGTTTTACCAAGCCACAGGATTTAGCCGCAGCTCATAACCGCCGCAACGACTCACCCTTTAATCTGGAAAACCTGGACCGCGGCCCGGGCCGGGCGCAATTGGATTTCCGAATTCATTACAGTGAAGATAGCCATGAACGAGTTGCTGTTTTGTCCCTGCTTGCTGGTCAGCTGGAGGCGGAAAATAGCTTGCGTCAGTGGGACGAAGAAGCGCTGAGCAAAGTGGGGGCGCAACAGTGGCATCGTTTTGGTTTCTGCCGCGATGAAGCCGAAACTTGGTCGACAATTGGCCTACATGATAAATGGATTGCAAACTTTATTTCAGGTGTTGATGCAGTCACGGGTGAGAAAATTGGTGGCTTTGAAGAAAGCATACTGGACTGGCCCACAGTCATTTATTTTCCGGCCTACCGTAACATTGCGCCAGTTAATCCGGATCAGCATCGCGCCATTGTTCCCCCTATAAACTGGAATTACGCGCCAGCACATTCTTTTGGCTCAGAAAGCGGCGATTGGCGTGACTCGCTCGACAACCTATTGGTTTGGTTGAAGTGGCTTGATGATGGGCGTTTTGATCGCGCGGTAAAATTAGTTAATGAGCGAGTTTTTGCCGGTACCGTTACCGCAATCAAGGATGTTCGTAAAGATCCGCATGAGGTTGAAGTCGTGCGCAATGGAGATCTGCATCGACTCGACACACTCAGCAACGGGGAAAAAAGTCTGGTGCAATTGTTTGTACGTCTCGGCGCATATATGACGCGCAATACAATATTACTGATTGACGAACCTGAAGCACATTTACACGAAGACTGGCAACAGCGGCTTCTTTCTCAGCTTAAAAAAATGGCACAGGAGCAATTTCCTGGATTGACGATTGTTTTGGCTACCCATTCATCAAAAATGATGGCTACTTTTGCATTAGAGCGGGAAGAGGATAATCTGCGCAAAGGCTGTAATTTATGCGACACCGTAGAAGTAAAAGCAAATTTCCCCCGACCTAAGGAGAGAGTCTTTAGTAGACCTGAAGAACGTTAATTGGATTAACGGCCAGTTCAATCGTAATCACGGGAAGATGACCAACAATTGCATTAAAGCTATCACAGTTTTGCAGGATTAATTAACTCGAGGCTTTTTTGTAGCCTCGATCATGCTGAGCCAGCATGAGGTCATATAATTTTTTGAGTTAAGTCTGCTGAAATTTTAGCGGCGCATTGAATCGAAAAAATCAGCGTTGTTCTTAGTCGCTTTAATTTTATCCAGTAGAAATTCCATGGATTCCAATTCATCCATTGGGTAAAGTAGTTTGCGCAGCACCCAAATCTTGGGCAGAATATCTGATTTAATCAGCAACTCTTCTCTGCGTGTACCGGAACGATTGATGTTAATGGCCGGATAGATGCGTTTCTCTGCCATGCGTCGGTCAAGATGAATTTCCATATTACCGGTACCCTTAAATTCTTCGTAAATCACATCATCCATGCGGGAACCGGTATCCACTAGCGCCGTGGCGATAATGGTAAGTGAGCCGCCTTCTTCAATGTTGCGGGCCGCCCCGAAAAAACGTTTGGGACGCTGCAGGGCATTAGCATCAACGCCGCCGGTAAGCACTTTGCCGGAAGACGGCACAACTGTGTTGTAGGCACGTGCCAGCCGAGTGATGGAATCCAGAAGGATGACCACATCCTTCTTATGTTCAACTAGACGCTTGGCTTTTTCAAGCACCATTTCGGCGACTTGAACGTGGCGAGTGGCAGGCTCGTCAAAGGTAGATGCGACCACTTCACCGCGCACGCTGCGACTCATTTCGGTGACTTCTTCGGGACGTTCGTCGATCAGCAGAACAATCAGATGTGCATCCGGGTTATTTGCCGCGATGGAGTGGGCGATGTGCTGCAACATTACGGTCTTGCCAGATTTTGGCGAGGCTACCAGCAACCCGCGTTGACCTTTACCAATGGGAGCGACGATATCAATGATGCGGCCTGTAACGTTTTCCTCAGCGCGGATATCTCGCTCCAGTGCCATTTGCTTAGTTGGGAACAATGGTGTCAGGTTTTCGAACAATATCTTGTTCTTCGTATTTTCCGGAGCCTCGGAATTAACCTTGTCTACCTTTACCAAGGCGACGTAACGTTCCCCTTCTTTTGGAGTGCGAATCTCGCCTTCGATCGAATCTCCAGTATGCAGATTGAAACGGCGGATCTGGCTTGGGCTAACGTAGATGTCGTCCGGCCCCGCCAAGTAAGAAATGTCCGGCGAGCGGAGAAAGCCAAATCCATCGGGTAACACTTCCAGCGTACCTTCACCGAAAATGCTCTCGCCTTTTTTTGCCTGATTTTTCAGCAAAGCGAAAATCAGGTCCTGCTTACGCATGCGGTTGGCATTGTCGATCTGGTTTGTTGTTGCCATGGCCACCAGTTCGGTGATGTGTTTGGTTTTGAGGTCAGATAAATGCATATAGGGAGGATGAGTGATATTACGAAATTTAGGGAGCCTGCTTAGGGAGGTATTACGGACTGTGCGGGGATGCCGCGCGCATGAACTGTCTTGAGTATCAGGATTTATAACGTATGGTGCAGCAGGATCTAAACGAAACAAGACACTTACGAAGTGAGCTTAAATGATTTAAATATGGCTGTCAATAAATGCGGTGAGCTGCGATTTAGATAACGCGCCGACTTTGGTTGCTTCGATATTTCCATTCTTGAACAGCATCAGCGTGGGAATGCCACGGACACCGTATTTCTGTGGGGTTTGCTGGTTCTCATCTACATTCATTTTAGCTACGGTCATACGCCCGGCATATTCCTTGGCGATTTCTTCCAGAATCGGAGCGATACTGCGGCATGGGCCACACCATTCTGCCCAATAGTCTACCAGTACTGGTAGCGGTGCTTGCAGTACGTCGGCAGCAAAGGTTGAGTCGGTAAGATAACGGATGTGCTCACTCATGATAAATCTCGCTTTATAGTTAGAAGATAAAAATACAATTGATTTAATGTGAAGCTGAGTGAAGGTGCGCTACAGAAGTTAGGAATGCATCCTAACCAAAAAACGACAAGATGTGAAGTGCTTGCACATATTTTGTCAGCGCAAAGTAGTATTGTCCCTTTTCTCCCAAATAGAAAGGTCCCCTTGAGTACGCATCTCGCGTTTTCTCTCAGTTGAACTGAACCTGGTATGTTAGCGGTCACCTCCGTGGAGATCGACGATGCGATGGGAGGGCTTCCAGGGGAGGAAATCCATGAGCTGGGGAAACAGTGTGTTCCAATGATCAGGGCGGCCTCCAGAAGAAAAACAGGAAGCTAGCCATAACGCCTTTCGTCGTTCAAATCGGAGACACCATTCATTGCTTTGAATCCTGCGTCAGTCCTGGCTTTTAGCGATTCACTCCTTCATTTAACCGGACACTATTGATCAAAATTAAATATAATGAAATGTTGTTTTTAGTTTTTATATAGCCAGAGTAGGATGTGCGAATCTACTTTAATCAACTTCAGGAGCATGATCATGAAAACCGTTACTCCCCTGCCGCTGATAGACGTAGTGGCTAAGCTAGGCGACCCTGATGCGCAAACTCAGCCCCGATATGTAATTTCGACGGACGGCAATGAAGTCACTGACAGCACTACCGGTCTGATCTGGCGGCGCTGCGCAGAAGGCATGAAAATCATAACAAATGGTTGTAGTGGGAGCGCAACTGCTTATAGCTCGGATCAGGCACAAAGCTGGGCTAAAAACGAAGTCTTAACCAGTGGCAAACCCTGGCGCCTCCCCACTCTAAAAGAACTGTCAAGCATTGTGGATCAAAGCTGCTGTAACCCGGCAATTGATACGGTAGCCTTTCCGGGAACGCCAGGATCTCCTTTCTGGTCGGCTCCGCCTGCGGCTGGAGAGTCTTCTTTTGCCTGGGGAGTCAATTTCGATTATGGCTACGTTGACTACGGATCGGAGCATAACAGTGCTGGCTATCGGGTACGCTTAGTGCGCTCAGGTGAATAATTTGCGCTTAGCGATTTGGGCATTCTATTTGGTCATGATGCTTGATCCGTAATAATTTTCTCTAATACATGCGCCATGTCTTGGTGCCAATCTGGGAGAATCAGATCAAACGTTTTTCGCAGTTTCCCACTATCAAGCTTGGAATTGGACGGACGTGGCGCAGGTAGTGGATAGTTGATGCTCGGAATTGCTTCAATTGCACTCGATTTTAACCGTAATTCGATTCCTGCCTTTTCAGCATAAGCAATGA